>CAINBK010000138.1:0-12083 GCA_903846615.1 uncultured Bacteroidota bacterium | reverse complement strand
TAGATACCATAAAATAGATGAGTGATCCAACGGTATAGGCAACATAAAAGGCAAAAGATACCATCTGTGACTGCCATTGCTCCAGATTTAGTTTCTCCTTGAATACTGGAATCAAAATATCATTAGAGGCGGCAACAAAGCCCCAGAAAAAGAAAACACTGATCAGTACACTGAATTGCGACCATTTAGTTTGTTGGCTCATGAATTGGTTTTTTGGTAGGATTGAAAATAGGTGATTTTTGGTATGGAGCCTCATTTTTTTAACTTAAATTACGGGATAACGAGTGAGGGAATTTATGGAGATTCTACATGTTGCAGCAGAGTGTTTTCCAGTGGCTAAGGCAGGTGGTTTGGGCGATGTTGTTGGAGCCTTGCCGAAATACCAAAATCGATTAGGGGTGACCTCCAAAGTAGTGATTCCGATGTACCGTACACCCTTTTTGTACCAGGAAGAATGGGAACTAGTGGATGAGGGTAGTCAATTTTTACAGGAGCACTTATTTAAGTACAGTGTAATTCGTGAAAAATCTAACAAGCTGGGATTTGATCTTTATTTGATTGATATAAACGGGTTATTAGATCGAGAAAAAGTCTATGGTTATCCGGATGATGTAGAGCGATTTCTGGCTTTCCAACTTTCTGTCTGTGATTGGTTATTTCATTGGTCTCAATTGCCTGATATTGTTCACTGTCATGATCACCATTGCGGGCTGGTTCCTTTTATCATGACGCAAGCCAATCAGTTTCGATCTCGTTTACAAGCAATACCCACTGTTTTCACTGTACACAATGCGCAATACCAAGGTGCTTTCGATTGGTCTAAACAAGCCATACTTCCTCCCCACGATACCTGGAAATGTAATCTTCTTGATTGGCATGGACAGATAAATCCGTTGGCAGCTGCCATAAAAACAGCTTGGCGAGTTACAACTGTAAGCCATAGTTATCTAACGGAATTAATGGAGAATGCCGGGGGGCTTGAAAAATTATTTCAAACTGAAGTAGGAAAATGCACTGGAATATTGAATGGAATTGATACTGAGATTTGGGACCCTTCTAGTGATCCATACTTGCTTTATCATTATTCTTTACAATCAATGATTGAGGGTAAGCGTAAGAATAAAGAGGAAATCTGTAAAGAGTTTGGCATGGATCCTTCTCTTCCTCTTTTTTCATTTGTTGGGCGTTTGGTAGGAGAGAAGGCAGCTGATTTATTGCCGATAGCTATTCAGGATGCGCTTTTGCATAATCCTGGTAGAGCAAATTATATTGTTTTAGGTACTGGTGAAAAAGAAACGGAGTATCAGCTTCAAGAATTACGAAACATTGCAGGTGGATTTTATAATTGCTATATTGGGTATCAAGAAGCGCTAAGTCACAGCTTATATGCTGGATCTGATTTTATACTCATGCCAAGTCGTGTAGAGCCTTGTGGGTTAAATCAACTTTATGCCATGCGATTTGGAACCATGCCTATCGTTCGTCGGGTCGGAGGATTGAAGGATACCGTCATTGATCTGGGTGATTCTGGTGGCTACGGAATTTGTTTTGACCAACCATCCGTTTGGGATATTACATACTCAATCCGTCGAGCAATCAACTTGTATTATGATAATCCTAAAGATTATCTTAACTATTGTTCACAGATGATGCAGCTTGATTTTTCGTGGGATAAAGCTGCTGGAAATTACTTGAATTTATATCGGACTTTAAAATAAACAGCTATGGCAGTCAGAACTATAACACATGCTACTGAAATACTTTCTGTAATTCTGGGAGGCGGAGCAGGATCAAGGCTTTATCCGTTGACAGCAACACGTTCAAAACCAGCTGTCCCAATTGCTGGTAAATATCGGTTGGTGGATATACCCATTTCTAATTGTTTGAATAATGGAATTGGCAGAATGTTTGTATTGACACAATTTAATTCCGCCTCATTAAACAGGCATATTAAAAACACCTATCATTTCAGTGCCTTTAGTCGCGCTTTTGTAGATATTTTGGCGGCTGAACAAACTCCAGATAACCCAACCTGGTTCCAGGGAACTGCAGATGCTGTTCGTCAAGGGTTGCGTCATATTGAGCCATTCGAAAGTCAGTATGTTTTGATCTTGTCGGGTGATCAATTATATCAAATGGATTTTGCAGCTATGCTTGATCAGCACAAGCAAGCTGGAGCGGATATTACCATTGCTACAATTCCCGTTTCAGATCGTGAGGCTCCCGAATTTGGTATATTAAAAAGCGAGGGAGGAATGATTACATCTTTCATAGAAAAACCTTCACCATCAGTACTCCCAGAATGGGTTAGTGACACGGGAGACGAGATGAAAAAAAATGGCCGTGTTTATCTGGCCAGTATGGGTATTTACATTTTTAATCGGAACTTATTATTTGATATCCTGAGAAATGAATTCAAGGATGCCACTGATTTTGGAAAAGAGATCATGCCTCAGTCTATCGGGCGTTATAAGGTTGCTAGTTACCAGTATGGAGGCTACTGGACTGATATAGGGAATATTCGTTCATTTTTTGAGGCCAATATTGAACTTACAGAGGAAATTCCTGCTTTTGATATGTTCGATAGCCATCGAACAATTTACACGCGTTCAAGGATGTTGCCTCCTGCAAAAATCAGTGGTACCACGATGGAAAAGGTATTAGTTGCTGAAGGTTCAATTATTAGTGCCTCCCGAATGGAGCGTTGTGTTATTGGAATACGAAGTCGGGTAGGTTTAGGGACCACTGTTGTGGACACCTACATGATGGGTAGTGATAGTTATGAAACATTGGACGAACTAGCGGATAATAAGCGAAAAGGCGTACCTCCTGTTGGGGTGGGCGAACGCTGTTATATTCGAAATTCAATTCTTGATAAAAATGTTCGTATTGGAAATGATGTTCGAATCAATGGGGGAAGTCATCTCGAGAATAAAGACCATCCACTTTATTGCGTCAAGGATGGAATTGTTGTTATAAAAAAAGGGGCTATTATTCCCGATGATTTTACTATCTGATCTCTTGATTTTCTTCCTATATTGAGAAAAATCTAACCCATGTCTACGGCATATACCGGCAACAAGGCAAAACTTAATTTTTGGCAGATCTGGAATATGTGTTTTGGTTTTTTTGGAATCCAGTTTGGCTGGAGTCTCCAAATGGGCAATATGAGTGCCATTTATGAATTTTTAGGGGCAAGTCCAGAACAAATTCCAGGGTTATGGCTAGCAGCTCCTATGACCGGTTTGTTGGTGCAACCCATAGTAGGATATCTTAGTGACCGAACTTGGCATCCAACACTAGGCCGTCGTAGACCATTCTTTTTAATTGGAGCGATCTTAAGTTCTATTGCACTTTTCTATATGCCCAATGCTTCTGCTATTTGGATGGCGGCCGGGACACTTTGGATTTTAGATTCTTGTATCAATATAACCATGGAGCCTTTTCGAGCTTTTGTGGCTGATAATTTGGATGAGAGTCAACAATCGTATGGATATGCCATGCAGAGTATGTTTATAGGTGCTGCTTCTTTTATTGCAGGATTCTTGCCTGGTATTTTAGTAAGCTGGTTTGGAGTTTCTCGCGAAAAGGGAGCCGGTGGTATTCCGCAAAATATTATGTGGTCTTTTTACATCGGGTCAGCAGTTTTCCTTTTAGCGGTATTATACACTGTTTTCAAAAGTCGCGAGTATCCCCCTTCTGATCCAAACTGGAAAGAAAAACGCCAACAAGATACACCCGGGTGGAAGGAGGTATTGAAAGCTATTACACAGATGCCAGATGCAATGAAGCGACTTGCAGTTGTTCAATTCTTAACTTGGCCAGGTTTATTTTTAATGTGGTTTTATTATAGCACGGGAGTGGCAAGTTCAATTTTTGGAGGTGACCCTATTACTAACAGTGATCGATATACAGAAGGGTTAGAATATGCAAACGCAACTTCTGCTATCCTGAACCTTGTTACGTTTGCTTTTTCTTTTACTATTCCTTTTTGGGTTTCTAAGCTGGGAAAGAAATGGACGCATTCTCTTTGTTTATTGCTTGGAGGACTGGGTTTGATTTCTGTGCATTATGTCGATAACCCCTCCTGGTTGTATTTATCAATGGGAATGGTAGGGATTGCTTGGGCCTCTATTCTTTCGATGCCCTATTCTTTATTGGCCGGTGTAATTCCACAGGAAAAAATGGGAATATACATGGGGGTGTTTAACTTTTTTATTGTACTTCCTGAAATTATTGCAGCCTTGACCTTTGGTAAAATCATGGAAAACTATTTAGGAAATGATCGATTATTGGCTGTTTTAATTGGGGGAGTTTTGCTGTTATCAGCTGCTGTTGTTTGTTTGCTATTTGTTCGTGAGCGAAAATCTTAATATAATTTAATATGAAACGTATTTTTTTTCTATTTGTTTTTCAATTGTCCCTCTCTTTTTTATGGGGCCAAGCTGTTGTTTATCCAACCCATTGGTGGACTGGTTTTTCTGATCAACATCTAAATCTTATTATAAGAGGTGCAGATGTCGGGACATTCGCATCTGCATCTATTCGACAAAGCGGTGTTAAGTTGGAGCGAATCAGAAAGGCTTCCAGTAAAAATTATCTATTTCTTGACTTACTCATTACCGCTGCCACCCAGCCAGGACAATTCTTTATTGAGCTAAAATCTCCAGGAAAAGCAACGATAAGGATTCCCTATGAATTAAAGCCTCGTTCTAAGCAGAATGGAGTGACTAGAGTGAAAGGGGTTAATACAAGTGATTTTATTTACCTGATTATGCCGGACCGTTTTTCAAACGGTGATCTTACTAATGATATTGTAAAAGAATATCGAGATACATTTTGTAATCGAAATGATAAATTTTCTAGACATGGAGGAGACTTAAAAGGAGTTGGGAATCAGTTGTCCTATCTTGAAAAGCTAGGAGTTACAACACTATGGCTTACCCCTGTCAATGAGAATGATCAGCCCAGATTAAATGAATGGGGCAATAAGGTGGCAGGATATCATGGTTATTGGTTTACGGATCACTACCAAGTTGATAAACGGCTGGGAGGGAATAAAGCCTATCAGGAACTTTGTCAGTTAGCGCATGCTCGGGGCATGAAGGTTATCCAGGATGCTATTTATAACCATATCGGAAATTATCATTGGATTGCCCAAGATCCTCCCACTCCCGATTGGCTCAACAGTTCACAAGGAAAAAATCCGCCACATCATCGAGAAGAAGTTTTTTTTGATCCGTATGCTTCTACACAAGATAAACGACAAATGTTGGATGGTTGGTTTGTTCCACACTTGCCTGATTTAAACCAACGAAACAAAGACGTTGCCCGTTTTTTAATTCAATATTCCATCTGGGCTACTGAAGAGTATGGTTTAGATGGCTGGAGAGTTGATACGTACAAATACAATGAAGAAGATTTTGTAAATGACATTAACACTGCATTGACACGTGAATTTCCAACTTTGACCATTTTTGGGGAGAGTTGGGTTACTTCTCCTTTAGCAAATGCCTATTTTACTCGTAATAACGTCAAAACACCTTTTTCTCACAATGCGGAAGGAATGCTTGATTTTCAAACTTGTTTTGCAATGATCAATGCAGCTAAGGAAGAATCGGGTTGGTCAACTGGAGTTGTTAAATTATACAATTCGCTTGCACAAGATGTATTGTATGCGGATCCTACAAAGAATTGTATTTTTCTGGACAATCATGACATGGATCGCATTTATTCGGTGCTTGGGGAGGATTGGAATAAACTCAAAATGACTTTGAATTGGTTATTTACGTTACGCGGTATGCCGCAGCTGTATTATGGAACTGAGGTGTTGATGAAAAATTATAAGGTCAACACAGATGCAACCGTTCGTGAGGATTTTCCAGGTGGTTGGCCTTCAGATGATGTTCGTTCTAACCGGTTTATCAAGGAAGGAAGAACTATATCGCAGGATTCTACCTACAATTATATCAGTCAACTAGCTGGATTTAGAAAATCTTCTTCTGCGGTAATAGCTGGAAGACTTATGCAGTTTATTCCACGCGATGGACTTTATTTATATTTCCGATATGACTCTAGACAAACCGTGTTGGTAATTTCTCATACAGGAAAAGAAGTAGTAAAACCTGATTGGAGTGTGTATCGGGAGCGTGTTGAGGGCTATTCCCGTGTGCGTAACGTGGTAACGGGTGAAGTAACACGTATTATTGATTTTTCAATTAAGCCTGGGGAAAGTTTTGTATTGGAACTATTGCCTTAATAGTAATTGATGTTAACCTTAAATGACCAATCGGTTTGGAGTTATTCATTATTTACCGAACAGGACGTAGTTGAATTTCAGGCTGGCACGCATGCTCGTTTATATGAAAAATTTGGTAATCATATACTCCGTATCGATAATACAGATGGAATATATTTTAGTGTCTGGGCTCCTAATGCCACGGCTGTATCGGTAGTTGGTAATTTTAATCATTGGGATTCGCAAAAGCATCATCTATTCCCCCGTTGGGATAAAAGTGGCATATGGGAAGGCTTTATCCCACATCTTACCGAAGGGGAGCTCTATAAATATCATATCTGGGGCTATGAAAGTTCTGAGCAGCTTAAAGGTGATCCATTTGCTAATTATTGGGAAAAACGACCCAATACCGCTTCTATCACGTGGGATCTAAAATATCGATGGAGTGATAAGAAGTGGATGCGTCAACGAAAAAAACGAAATTCATTAGATGCACCATGGAGTGTTTATGAAATGCATTTAGCTAGTTGGCAACGCCCTGACCCCAGTGATGAAGGAAGTTATAATTCATATGAAGTTATTGCGGCGCAACTAGTCCCCTATCTTACTGAGATGGGCTTTACGCATGTGGAGTTTATGCCTGTCATGGAGTATCCATTTGATGGGAGCTGGGGATATCAGTGTACGGGTTATTTTGCTCCAAGCTCCCGTTTTGGAGAGCCCCAAGGTTTGATGTTTTTGATTGACCAACTACATCAAGCTAATATAGGTGTCATTCTCGACTGGGTGCCTTCCCATTTTCCCAACGATGCGCACGGCTTATTTCTTTTTGACGGCGCGCATACCTATGAATATGCTGACATGCGAAAAGGATTTCATCCTGACTGGAATAGTTACATTTTCAATTATGCCAGGGGAGAGGTTCGCTCTTTTTTGATTAGCAACGCTCATTTTTGGTTTAATTATTATCATATAGATGGAATACGTGTTGATGCCGTTTCCTCTATGCTAAAATTAAATTACTCTCGAGCAGATGGTGAGTGGGAGCCTAATCAATTTGGTGGAAATGGAAATATTGAGGCAATTGCTTTTTTGAAATTACTAAACGAAGTTATCTATCGAGATTTTCCATCCGTGCAGACCATTGCGGAGGAGGCAACGGATTGGCCGGGAATTTCTCGGCCTACTTTTCAAAGTGGAATTGGATTTGGGATGAAGTGGATGATGGGTTGGATGCATGATACCTTGCGTTATTTTAAGTCAGACCCTTTATACCGTCAACATATTCAGGATAAGTTTTCTTTCAGCATGATGTATTTCTATGACGAAAATTTTATGCTACCGCTCAGTCACGATGAGGTGGTTCATGGAAAAAGTCCATTAATTTATAAAATGCCTGGGGATGAGTGGCAAAAATTTGCAAATCTTCGTCTGTTGTATACCTATATGTGGACACATCCTGGGGCTAAGCTTCTTTTCATGGGAGGGGAGTTTGGTCAAACCTCAGAATGGGATTTTCGGACAGAACTGCAGTGGCCGCTACTTCAACATCCGATCCATGCAGGACTTCGTTCTTGCGTAGCTGCATTAAACCAATTGCTTACTACTATTCCTGCTTTATTTGAAAGGCAGTTTCATGCTGATGGATTTCGTTGGTTAGACCTCTCTCATCGACAAGAATCTGTGATTGCTTATCAGCGAATGGATAAGAAGGGAAAAGCTGTAATTGTTTTATTGAATATGACACCAATAGTCAGAAACAATTGGACCTTGAACCTGGTGGGCAAGTTAAAGTGGAAGGTACTTTTTTGCAGTGACCTGAAATCTTGGGGAGGGAGTAGTTCTATAGAAGATTTATCAGTAGCATCCAGCTGGAATGATCGCAAGCAAAAACAAGTTAGTTTAACGCTACATCTACCTCCTTTGGCCGGAGTTGTGTTAGGGTAGTCCTTACATACGGCCGGGAACTTCTATACCAAGCAATGACATTGATTTTTTAATAACGGTTGCTGTTAACATGGCTAATCGTAAACGAAGTTGTCGAATTTCAGCGGTTCCCGCGTTCATAATCGAATGTTGGGTATAGAATGTATTGAATAGTTTAGCAATTGTAAAAACATATAAAGCTACTACTGAGGGGTTGTGCTCGGTAACAGCCTGGTCGAGCACGGCAGGAAATTGTTCAAGCGACATCAACAAATCTTTTTCTTCTTTTTCCAAATTTTTTTGCATGGGTAAAGAAGCTGCAGGCGTTTCTTTTCTTAAGATCGACTGGATCCTTGCATAAGTATATTGAATGAATGGACCAGTAAAGCCCTGAAAGTCGATTGACTCCTGGGGGTTGAATATCATTTTTTTCTTGGGATCAACCCGTAGCAAGTAAAATTTCAATGCACCTAATGCCAGCGTTTGGTAAAGTTTATCAAGTTCTTCTGAAGAAAAGTCTTTCACTTTGCCCAATTCTTCTGTTTTAGCACTGGCAACCTGGATCATTTCAGCAATTAAATCGTCTGCATCTACTACAGTTCCCTCGCGGCTTTTCATTTTTCCGCTTGGTAATTCTACCATTCCATAGCTTAAATGATAAATGCCAGCCGCGTAGGGTTTATTCAGCTTTTGCAAAATAAGCTGCAATACTTTCATGTGGTAGTTCTGTTCATCAGCAATCACATAAATACTTTGTTCGTACTTGTATTCTTGAAATTTTTGTTCAGCTAATCCCAGATCTTGTGTTATGTAAACAGAAGTGCCATCTTTACGCAGTACTAATTTTTCGTCCAGTCCTTCTTCAGTTAAATTAATCCAGATGCTTCCATCATCTTTTTTGTAAAATGTTCCATTGGCGAGTCCTTGTTCTACAAATTGCTTCCCTAACAAATAGGTTTGGCTTTCGTAGTAAGTTTTATCAAAGTCAGCCCCAATTTTTGTATAAGTTTCTTCGAATCCTGTATAAACCCACTGGTTCATCCGATTCCACAATTCGAGTACTTCTTTTTTTCCTGCTTCCCAATCTTGCAATAGCTGTTGGGTAGCTTTCATTATTGGCGCTTCTCTTTCTGCTTGTTCTTTCGAGAGGCCAGCAGCTAATCCCTCTTCAACTTGAGCTTTGTGGGCATCGTTAAACTTGACATAATAATCGCCTACAAAGTGATCACCTTTTTGCCCTGTAGAAGCAGGGGTAGCGCCATTAGCAAAAAGTTGCCATGCAATCATACTTTTACAGATATGAATGCCTCGATCGTTTACAACACAGCTTTTTGTAACATCGTAGCCTCTTTCCTTAAGAAGTTCTGCAATACTCCATCCCAAAAAAATATTGCGTAAATGGCCCAAATGGAGTGGCTTATTGGTATTCGGAGAGGAATACTCCACCATCACTCGTTTGGTATGTGGATGCTCCTTCCCAAAATCAGCATTAGGGTAGGTGTTCTCTAAAAAATCAACCAGACATTGGTCTTGCAGCGAAAAGTTTAAAAAGCCTTTCAATAAATTAAAGGATTTGAAAATACTTGCATGTTGTTGACATGCTGTAGTTCCAATCTGCTCTCCGATTTTATCTGGATTGAGCTTAAATTTTTTTACAAGGCCAAATAGGACCAGGGTGTAATCCCCTTCAAATTCAGCTTTGGTCCGTTGAATCACCAACTCATCTTTGGTAATTGGTAGATTCAACGTGTTCTTGACAACTTCTTCCAGTATTAGCTTTATGGTATTTTGTAGCAGCATATAGTCAGGTCAGCGCAAAGGTAAAGGTCCCATTTGTCTTTTTTAAAGGTTTCATTTACTTTGCGTGTTATGAATATACTGATGGAAAAAGTGGCTCATTGGTTTAGTGATCTTTTTGACATTTTTCATCGCCCCTTTCATCGGATTATTCCCTTACAGACTTTCCGTTATTTGGTTGCGGGCGGCGCCAATACTTTTTTGGGTTTATTGGTCTATTTTCTAGCTTATCGGTTGCTATTTAGGGAGTCGATCTTTGATCTCGGTTTTTATGCATTCAAAGCACATAGTGCAAGTTTATTCTGTTCGTTTTTAGTCACATTTCCTGTTGGATTTTTTTTTGCACGTTACGTAGTTTTTGAGAATTCGCTATTGAGAGGTCGTGTCCAGCTGTTTCGATATTTATTGGTGTGCTTATTTAATCTGGCTTTAAACTATATTTTGCTAAAAACTTTTGTAGAGGTTTTTAACTGGCAGGCAATATTTTCTCAGCTTATTACTGTTACACTGGTTGTTGCTTTTAGCTATATAGCGCAACGTAACTTCTCCTTTAGGTCTCAGAAAAATCAGACAAATTGTTGATTTTCATCCCTTAATCACGCCAAAATTGCCTTTTTTCTGGTTTGTTTCGACTTTTTTAAGTTTAAACTGACAAAATTGCATTTTGTCAACTTCGGCATAAGAGTTGATTATTAGTATTCATTAAAATTTGAACAATGGGAAAAATAATTGGAATAGACTTGGGGACTACTAACAGCTGTGTTTCTGTTATGGAAGGAAATGAGCCAGTAGTTATTGCAAATGATGAGGGCCGTCGTACAACACCTTCGATTGTTGCTTTTCTAAAAAATGGAGAACGTAAAGTGGGTGACCCTGCCAAACGTCAAGCCATTACCAACCCCCAAAACACAATTGCATCTGTAAAACGTTTCATGGGTCGTCGTTTTGATGAAGTAGGGGAGGAAATTACCCATTGGAGTTATAAAGTTGCCAAAGGAGATAATAACACGGTTCGCATCGATATTGATGGGCGTTTATATACCCCACAGGAAATCAGTGCCATGGTGCTTCAGAAAATGAAGAAAACGGCAGAAGATTATCTTGGGCAGGAAGTCACGGAGGCTGTTATTACTGTACCAGCTTATTTTAATGATGCGCAGCGTCAGGCCACTAAAGAGGCGGGTGAAATAGCTGGATTAAATGTTCGTCGGATAGTTAATGAGCCTACCGCTGCTGCGCTTGCTTATGGATTAGACAAGGCGCAATCTGATAAGAGAATTGCAGTATTTGACTTGGGTGGTGGAACTTTCGATATATCTGTACTTGAGCTAGGAGATGGTGTGTTCGAAGTGAAGTCTACCAATGGAGACACTCACCTGGGTGGTGACGATTTTGATAAAGTGATCATGGATTGGCTTGCTGATGAATTTAAAAAAGAGGAATCTATTGACCTGCGTAAAGATCCTATGGCCTTGCAACGTTTAAAGGAGGCTGCAGAAAAAGCAAAGGTTGAGTTGAGTTCTTCAACGGAGACTGAAATTAATCTTCCTTATATCACGGCTGTTGATGGGGTACCCAAGCACTTAGTAAAAAAACTAAGTCGTGCTAAATTCGAGCAATTAGCAGATACGCTATTTGCTCGTTGTTTGAAACCTTGTGAGGCGGCCTTGAAAGATGCGGGTCTGTCTACCTCTCAAATTGATGAAGTAATCCTGGTGGGCGGTTCTACACGTATCCCCAAAGTACAGGAAATTGTAGAGAAGTTCTTTGGTAAAAAACCAAACCGAGGAGTTAATCCGGATGAAGTAGTTGCAATTGGAGCAGGTATTCAAGGGGCAGTTTTGACTGGAGAAGTTAAGGATGTACTTCTATTAGATGTTACACCATTGTCTCTTGGTATTGAAACAATGGGTGCTGTGATGACTACACTAATCCCTGCTAACACCACCATTCCTACTAAAAAATCTGAGGTTTTCTCTACAGCAAGTGATAACCAACCTGGTGTCCAAATTCATGTGCTTCAAGGAGAGCGTAGCATGGCAAAAGACAACAAGAGTCTAGGTATTTTTAACTTGGATGGAATTCCGCCAGCTCCACGTGGTGTACCTCAAATTGAAGTTAT
>CAINBK010000137.1:0-2943 GCA_903846615.1 uncultured Bacteroidota bacterium | reverse complement strand
CATGAGTCGGGGGACTGGGATTCCGCTACCGCTCCTCAACCAGCAAAAACCTACTGGTTCAGTTCAAGCCGCAGCGATAAAGAGATCAACCCCCATTAAGTTTGGATCTTTCGAATAACTCCCTGCGCTGCAGCATGAAAACCTTTAGCAACTTACCCATCAATATTTTGCGCTGCCGCTTGATTTTCACAAAAAGTAGCGCATTATAAAAACCGGTTTCCATAAAACCCAACTGCACAGCAACATCAGATTGTCTCTTGCCTTTATTTATTCAAGAGTCTAAATTAATAAAAACATTTTAGTTGTTACATTTACAAGTGAAAAGTTTTTTTGTGTTGTCGATTTGTATAACGAAGGGGAAATAAATGATTAAAAACCTAAAAATAGCCTTGTTCTCAGTTGGTCTCATTACCGCTGGCGGTGTTATTGCAGCGCCGCCTGTACTTTCAACTGATGTAGTAGCAGCAAAACTTGACTCACCGTGGGATATGAGTTTTTTGAAAGATGGCACCATGTTCTTTACTGAAAAGTGTAAGGGCTTATCGGTACGCACTGCCTCTGGAGCAATTAATAAATTACACGGGATGAATGGAACCACTGGATATGCCTCTGCCAGTGCCGACCTCTTTTGTGATGGTCAGGCAGGCATGATGGGGGTTGAAGTAGATCCAGATTTTGCCAAGAACCGCTATCTCTTTGTTTACTCAAGCTCGAACCTTAATAACAAACAGGTCAATCGCGTGATGCGCTTTAAAGTCGGCAATGACTTTAAATCAGTATCGGATCGTACAGATATCGTTTCTGATATTGGTTACAAGCCTAAGGCAAGTAAACATCCGTTCGGCGGGCCTGGCGCACATAATGGTGGTCGGATTCGTTTTAGTCCAGCCGATGGTTTCTTATATGTCACCACTGGTGATAACCATTTAGGTATTGGTCCACAAAGTTCTACCATTATTGCTGGTAAAGTTTTGCGTATCGATCGTGATGGCAAAGCGGCTGCAGGTAATAAGCCCCCTGCTGGTTTTGATTCCCGTATCTACACCTATGGTCACCGTAATCCCCAGGGAATTGCGTTCCGTCCGGGCGATAGCCGTCCCTTTACCGCTGAGAATGGCCCATGGCACAGCGATGAGGTCACTGCACTAGAAAATGGAGGAAATGCTGGCTGGGACCCACGTCCAAATATGGCTGGAAGAAAAGACTGTCCTGATGATTATTGCGGTTACTCCCCAAATCAAATGGGCGCAATGGACCCCAAAGAGCGTTCCGCCTTTATGCCAATGACCGATCTCAAAACCTACCCCAAGGCAATGAAACCGGCATGGAACAACAATGGTCTCTCGCAAGGTATGTTTTGTAATACGTTCTTATCTGGCACAAAGTGGAAAGATTGGGATGGCCAAATGGTAGTTGGTTACGCTGGTATTGGTATCCATGGCACACCCGTTGGTAATCGTCTTGAGGTCTTAAAGATCAGCTCTGATGGTCTCAAAGCAACGAAGACTGATGTATCGTGGCCGACTGCAACAGGCCGTTTTCGTGCTTGCACCTTAGGTCCTGATGGCAATCTGTATGTTGCTCTTGAGGATCAAGGTAATATCATTCGCGTTACGCCGCAATAATACGTCGATGATTAAGGATGTGCTACGAGTTCGTAGCACATCCTTTTTTTTATTTAGCATCGACTATTGTTTCATCATTTATTAAATCCCTTTAGGAATGTATTGATGCATCACTTTTTTAAATTAATTACACTTGTTTTTTTATCAAGCTCCGCAGGCCTTGTTCAGGCTAACTATGATCTTCTCCAGCAAAAGAACTGTTTTGCTTGTCATTACATGGATAAGCGCAAATATGGTCCCAACTTTAAAGAAATCTCAGCAAAATATGCGAAAGTAAGTACTGCTGAAGAATTACTGGCAAAGAAGATTAGGGCTGGGGGAACGGGTGTTTGGGGAGAAGATATGATGCCACCTCAACCTCAGGTCTCTGATGCTGAGGCGCGGGTTATAGCCAAATTTATCTTGTCACTAAAGTAATTACCCTGACTAATCCGTCAACATGGCGAACAAGCCCGTGAATCAGTTAAACAATATTCTCCAGTCTTCCAAAGCCAATTTCTTTAGTTAAAGATTAAGGCGGCATCTATTTATTTTGCTCAGCCTTACGCGCGTCAACTAATGAAAGCCTGCTCATGGCTTGTAACTATTGGATTGCTCTATGGAGCTCCTGTCCAAGCAAACTCAAGCCTTTACGAGTTTCGTTCTTGCGATAACTTGGAGGCTAGCTTAAATAATGAAAGTTGCATGAGTCAGTGCGTTTCCTTTGGACTCAGTCTAAGCTCCTTTGAGATTGACCTGCCTAACCAGCGTATCTCTGAGATCATCTGGATTGGAAGAAAACCAGCTAATGTGAACTTACTGAGCAATTGTGAGATAAAAGATCTAGAAAATTGGCGTTGTTGGTCTGAGTCAAAAATGATGGGCGGTGTAGTACGTAAAGATATATTTACTCAATTAGGGAAGGTTTTCGTGCATATGGATGGCTCTGGTGGACAACAATACCTGTGTAGCACCAAAAAAGAATGAAACAGGTATTTTTGCCTTGAAATGGGAGCGGACTATGAGCACATTGCCGTGGCACCATGTTTTTGAACTGCTGTCAATTTAGGCTTAAGACCAAAGAGAGTTTTTCTATAGTAAATCAATGCAGAAACATGGGTTGCTTGTGCAATGGCTTCTTGCATCACTGTTGATACGCTAAGTCATTATTTTCAAAGTTTTTGGCCTGCCCAGCACGATTCGAACGTGCGACCTACGCCTTAGAAGGCACCTGGGGTATAAATTTCCCTTTAATTATCAATGACTTACGCCCGCAAAAAACCGCCAGTAGCAAAGAAGTAGCACAGTGTCAGGCGCAAGCCCTCGCAAAATGTTTGGT
>CAINBK010000136.1:0-7654 GCA_903846615.1 uncultured Bacteroidota bacterium | reverse complement strand
GCCCCCTGGACTGATTTTGTGGACCCCGAAAAAGGTAGAGAGGCTTCTGTTGCCTATGCAATCAGCACCTACATGACCGATTATCAATGGCTGGCAAATGCAGTAACGGTTGCCATCTTAGCTGGATTCTCCTCTGTAATCTTGGTTATGTTGATGGGACAAAGTCGAATCTTTTATACCATGAGTAATGACGGTTTGATTCCAAAAGCATTTGGCGAGCTTCATCCTAAATTTAAAACTCCCTATAAGTCCAATTGGATCCTTTTCTTTTTTGTAGGTGGATTTGCAGCCTTTGTACCTGGTCACGTAGCCGGTGACTTAACCAGTTTTGGAACTCTCTTTGCTTTTGTGCTAGTTAGTATCGGCGTATGGATTTTACGCGTAAAATCGCCTGAAATTGAGCGTCCATTCAAAACTCCAATGGTTCCTGTAGTATGCACGCTTGGCGCACTTATATGCTTGGCCATGATTGTAGGACTGGATATGCAAACCCTTAAAGTTGCCTTCCTATGGATGGCCGTTGGACTGGTTGTTTATTTTGCCTACAGTCGTCATCATAGTAAGCTAAAGAAGTAGTAGCTTGCAGCCCTGAATTTTATTTCATGGGAAGAATTTTTGAAGTACGCAAATCGACCATGTTTGCCCGCTGGGACCGCATGGCCAAACAGTTCACCCGTATTGGGAAAGAAATAGTTATTGCCGTTAAAGCAGGAGGAACTGACCCCAACACTAACCCTGCCTTAAGACGCTGTGTGCAAAATGCCAAAAGCGTCAATATGCCCAAGGATCGTGTGGAGGCTGCCATCAAGCGAGCGTTGGGCAAGGAGATGGCCAATTATGACGAAATTCTCTATGAAGGATATGGGCCACATGGAGTAGCAATACTTGTTGAAACTGCTACAGATAACCACGTAAGAACTGTAGCGAATGTAAAATCACATTTCAACAAAGGAGGTGGCAGCTTGGGTAATAGCGGTAGTGTATCCTTTCAATTCAAAAAAATGGGTGTATTCAAGTTAAAGCCTGAAGGATTGAATGCGGAAGACCTAGAATTAGAATTAATTGATGCAGGCCTGGAAGAGCTAGGAGAAAGTACGGGAGAAAACGGAGAAGAAATTTTGGTGCTTCGCTGCGGATTTACAGATTTTGGAAATATGCAAAAAGCATTAGAAGACCGCACTATCACTCCGCTCAGCGCAGAGGTGGAATGGATTCCAACGGTTACAGTTCCAGTATCGGACGAACAGGCAGAGGAAGTAAGTAAATTAATTGAAAAGCTGGAGCAAGACGACGACGTGCAAAAGGTTTTTCATAATATGGCTTAGTTGATCTACTCTGCCATCATTTCCCGAATCACCTGTTCAATATCTTCCGCATTAGGTTTACTAAAATAATCACCGTCACTACCGTAAGCAGGTCTATGTGCCTTGGCCGTTAACGTACGAGGAGCTACATCCAAAAACCGATACCCACCCTGTTCTTCCATTACTTTATTAAAAAGATAAGAAGCAGCCCCACCAGGAACATCTTCGTCTACAAATAAAATACGGTTGGTCTTTTTTAAGGACTGCAAAGTGAGTTGCGGCAAATCAAAAGGCAAGAGCGTTTGAACATCCACAATTTCACAGCTAATGCCATCCGCTTCCAAAATAGTAGCCGCCTCTTGTACAATACGTAATGTAGATCCATAAGAAACAATGGTCACATCATTACCATCCTTGATAATTTCTGGAACCCCGAGAGGCACTGTGAAATCAAGTAAATTTGAAGGCAGTTTTTCTTTCAATCGATACCCATTTAGACATTCGATCACTAAACCGGGATCGTTGCTTTGCAGCAATGTATTGTACATGCCAACAGCCTGCGTCATATTTCTAGGCACGCAAACATGCATGCCTCTAAGCGCATGAATAATCATTCCCATAGGAGATCCGCTATGCCATATACCCTCTAACCGATGCCCCCTTGTTCGTACTATTAATGGACAAGCTTGTTTACCACAGGTACGATAATGGAGTGTAGCCACATCATCACTGAGTGGTTGCAACCCGTATAGCAAGTAATCGAGGTATTGAATTTCTGCAATGGGTCTAAGACCGCGAAGCGCTAAACCAATGCCGCTTCCCATGATAGTAAGCTCACGAATACCTGTATCAAAAATCCGATCTTTCCCGTGTTTCTCCTGTAAACCACTGAAACCTTGGTTAACGTCTCCGATTTGACCTAAATCCTCTCCGAATGCAACCAGTTTTGGGTTGGCCGCAAATTGTTCGTCAAAAAATCGATTCAATACTTCAAAGCCATTCACCTGTACAGAAGCTGATTCATAAATTGGTTTGACCTCGGGTATCTTAAGTGCACTCTTTGGGCCTTCATCATGGAGATAGCTACTATAAAGCTTCTCTCCTTCATGTTTAAGATGCTGATAAGTTGTTAGTAGCGAATCAGCAGCATTTAACGGAGTAGCGAGTTGAATACATCGGTATAAAATACGAAGGATGTCACGTCTTAATGGATCACGCATTACTCCCAGCTCATTTGCAAGCGGCATTAATTGTTCTTGTAAAGCAGGATGTGATGCTGCAGTATTTTTTATCTCACCAACGGCATTTGTAACAAGCAGCTTTAGTGGTGTCAAATAATTTTTCCAGGCATTATCCCGCGCCAACTTAGCCTCCTCCTTTGACTCGGTCTGAATTTTTTCCAGTTCCATTTCATCTGCTAATCCATTTGAAAGCAGCCATTCTTTCATTTTAACCAGCCCATCCCAATTTCTTTCCCACTCTAAACGCGCTGGCGTCTTATATCTTTCATGACTTCCAGAAGTGGAGTGCCCTTGCGGTTGAGTTAGTTCCTCTACATGGAACAATACAGGAACATGTTGCTCTCTGGCCAATTGAATCCCCTCTTCAAAAGCCTCGCATAGGCCAGCATAATCCCATCCTTTTACTTTATAAAGTTGCAACCCAGCTTCAGCGTCACTGCGCTGCATTCCTGAAAGAGCAGTAGAGATCGAACCTTTAGCAGTTTGAAACTCTTTGGGAACTGAAATGCCATACCCGTCATCCCATACAAAAACAACCAATGGAATTTGCAGCACAGTTGCGGCATTGATCGTTTCCCAAAAATGTCCCTCACTGGTGGAGGCGTCTCCAATAGTAGCAAAGCAAACTTCATCACCATTTTTTGATAAATGGGAAAAAGCATGAAGCGAGGATACCTTTCTGAATATGCTTGATGCATGAGCCAGCCCTAATGCACGAGGCATTTGCCCAGCTGTAGGAGCAATATCGCTTGAACTATTTTTTGTTTTAGTTAAATCCAACCATTCGCCAGTTGCATCCAAGAAGGGAGTAGCAAAGAAATTATTCATCTGCCGACCTCCACTAAATGGTTCACGACTTAAATCGGCATCCGCATATAACTGAGAAAAAAGTTGTTCACCGGTACCAAGACCAGCCGCAAGAATAAAAGTTTGATCGCGGTAATAACCACTTCTGAAATCGCCTGGCTTAAAGAACTTAGCCATGGCCACCTGAGCCACCTCTTTCCCATCTCCAAAAATTCCAAATTTAGCCTTCCCGCCCAGGACCTCTTTACGGCCCACGAGGCTGATCTCCCGACTCAGACAAGCAAGCTTATAATCCCTTAAAACACTGCTTTTAAAAAGGTCAAAAGACAGTTTTTCCTGGCTGGGTGCTTCCATGGGCGCAAAATTAGGGAGAATAGACGGGGTTATAGAATTGCTAAAAAAATGCAGCCGCAGGGTCAGAACCTGCCAAAGGCTTAATTTTTAATTATATTTGTTTACAAAAACATCCTATTATGAAAAAGGTATTATTCGCTGCCACCCTGAGTCTTTTGTCCCTGGTGGTATTCGGCCAAACCAAGGTTGACGCCGTGGTTAAAATGAACACAGAGAAATATGATTTTGGTAAAATCAAACAGGGAGAACCCGTAAACTATTCTTTTGAAATAAAAAATATTTCTGACAAGCCCCTCGTTGTGGAGAATAGCTGGGCCAGTTGTGGCTGCACCACTCCTGAAAGAATTGTTGAACCCATTCAACCCGGTACCACTGCAAAGCTGAAAGTTCAATATAACGCCGCTGCAGTTGCTCCATTCACAAAAGACGTGAATATCAAATTTGCGGGTATTGATGAAGTGAAAACAGTAAAAATTACTGGAGAGGTGCTAAGCACGGAAGCTTTTGCTGAATTACAGAAACAAGCTCCAAAAGCACCTGTAAAAAAATCTTAATCGAATAACTTTTAATTGCAAAAGCCTCTGCCACGCAGAGGCTTTTTTATTGCATCTACTTCCTTATTAGCGTGAGATGGCCTTTCATAATAAAACCATCCCGGAAACGAATCAAATAAATATAGACTCCAGTGGGAAGTGGTAATCCCTGATAATTCCCATCCCAGGAAGCCGAACTATTTGCGGCATTGAACACCACTTGCCCTGCCCTGTCAAAAACTTGTACCAATGCTCCGTCTGCTAAATCTAAATTTGGAATATTCCATCGATCGTTCTTGCCGTCTCCATTGGGTGTAAATGCAGTGGGTATATACAATTTATCTATAACATTTACGGAAACTGTATCACGACTTATACAACCTCGGTTATTGGTCACTTTTAAAACATAAGATTGTAACTGGGGTGGATCGGCAAGCGGTGCTGCAATTGTTGCATCACTTAAATAAAGTGGTGGGGCCCATTCAAACTGATTATTGGCGGCCCCATCAGAAGAGCCCAGTAACTGAACGGGGCGTCCTGCAAACTTGGTTCGATCTGGTCCTGCACTAATCGCTGGCTTTGGATAGATATCTGCTAACAGAATATTAGATGCGATTCTACAACTGGATATACCCAAAGAACCATTTTCGGCAACGGTAAGTCTATATAAAAAGTGGCCGGGAACAGAGGGATTTCTCAAATACTGAAGTGTATTTGCGCCGGGTATATCATTCCATGTTCTTGCTGTGTCTGTACTTACCTGCCATTGATAAGCTGGCAAGGTAAAGCCCGTAGATAGGTTGCCTTGATAAAGAACTGGGATCTGAATGTCTTCACAGACCCTCACAGTATCCATTCCACCTGAGGCTGCAGAACGTAAAGTTGGCCCACAGGGTCTGAATTGAATATCGTCCAGCGCTAAGTCATTTCCACCACCGCCAGGTGCATTGTTGGTAATCCGCAACACAACCGTGGTGGTACCAGCACCGGTTGTAAAGTAAAATCCGAAAGGCTCCCAGATTGGCTGAGAAAATACCCCGATATCACCAGTAGAATATTGATTTAATAATGCACCCGTAATTGACTCTACTTTAAACGTTAAGTTGGGTTTAATTAGCGCAGGATTATTGACAACATTCAAAACCCATGCTGAAAATTCGTAAGTGGTGTTAGGACAAAGGTTAGTGACCGTTTGCAAGAAAAAATCGCCCGGTGTATTAGAGGCATTGACCATCATGAACGCTCCCCCACCTGTGTGGTCAGCTGATACCGAGTGCCACTGACGTCCACAGTTTGACTGAAAAGTAGTGATACTATATTCGCCATCATTGGGGCAGGACCCTGTGGTAAGACGATATCCCGGAGCCGTGAAGGAATAGCTGGCAGCCCCATTCCCAAAATCAATCTTTACAACCGGATCGCCAAGACTGCCCGTGCATAATTGCGCAAGCAAACTTGAATTAAAGATACCGACGCAAAAAAATACAATGAAAAATAGACTTCGACTTGGGATGGATTTTAAAAACACGCACAAATGTAATTCAATAAGAATAATCACTGTTCTTACCTTTGTCCCATGCCAGCCATTTCTACCCGAGGTGAACAAATGCCTCCCTCCCCTATTCGAAAACTAGTCCCTTTTGCAGAAGCTGCTAAAAAGAAAGGGATAAAGGTCTATCACCTCAATATCGGACAGCCGGATATTGAAACGCCGTCTGCCATTATGGATGCCGTTAAAAACGCATCCATCCCCGTATTAGAATACAGCCATAGTGCAGGGAACGAGAGTTACCGTAAAAAATTAGTGGAATATTATGCCAAGGCTGGCATCTCACTTTCCCATGAGGAAATCATGATAACCGCTGGAGGTAGTGAAGCTATTCAATTTGGATTTTTTGCTTGCTTAAACCCCGGCGATGAAGTAATTGTACCGGAGCCATTTTATGCGAATTATAATGGATTTGCCTGCGCAGCGGGAGTAAAAGTTGTTCCAATTACTTCCACCATAGAGAATGGTTTTGCACTGCCTCCCATTGCGGAATTTGAAAAGGTACTTACCCCAAGGTCAAAAGCGATTCTGATCTGCAACCCCAATAATCCGACCGGTTACCTCTATAGTGAGCAGGAGATGGAAGCGTTGGGCCAACTTTGTCAGAAACACGACTTATACTTATTCAGTGATGAAGCTTATCGTGAGTTTTGTTACGCTGGTAACGCCATGAGTGCACTGTCTTTAAAAGGTTTGGAGAAACAAGTAGTGGTCATGGACACCATCTCCAAACGATACAGTGCTTGTGGAGCTCGAATCGGTGCTTTTATTACCCGCAATAAAGATGTATACTCTACTGCCATGAAGTTCGCACAAGCAAGATTAAGCCCCCCAGGACTTGCTCAAATTATGGGTGAAGCAGCAGTGGATTTGCCTGATAATTTTTTTGATGCTCCCAAAGCGGAATATCAGTCCCGTCGTGATTTACTTGTTAAACGATTAAATCAAATACCTGGAGTTTTCTGCCCCAATCCAGGAGGAGCATTCTATGCCATAGCCCGTTTGCCTATTGACGATAGTGATCGATTCTGCCAATGGCTGCTAGAATCATTTTCCCATGAAAGCCAAACTCTGATGTTGGCGCCTGCCACGGGCTTCTATGGAACCCCAGGTCTTGGCAAACAAGAAGTCAGGTTGGCTTATGTATTAAACTTAGCATCGATTAACGCAGCGATGGATTGCCTGGAAAAAGCCCTTGAACAATACCCCGGAAGAAGATTGAATTAGATTGCATATGAAGCCCATTTTAGCCCTTTTAGTTCCGTTTAGTATCGTTACATGGGCACAAACCCCGGTCAACGAGGCAAACCAAATACGTTTCAATAAAGGGGTGCATAATTTTGGGTTCTTGCAATTGGGTATACCAGCCAGCTGTTCATTTACAATTACCAATAACGGAAAGGAAAAGGTTGAAATAGAAAAAACTTGGGCGGGATGCGGTTGTACTACTCCAAAAATCAGTCGCAATATAATAGCCCCTGGCCAGCAAGCGCAATTAAGTGTTACCTATAATGCAGGTGCCGAGGAAGTTTTTTTAAAAGAGATTTATTTAAAGCTGAAAGGCAGCGACAATATTTATGTGCTCCGTGTAAAAGGGCAGGTGCTCAGTAAAAAAGAGTATCAACAAAAATTCCCCTCAAAAAGCTAATGCTTACTAATAAAGAAAGCCTCCAAATCGGAGGCTTTCTTTTGAATATCATGCGAGCAGAAATTACTGCTTTCTTAGAGTTAGCACATACTGACCAGATGAAACTGTTGGAGCACCAAATACGTGATGGTTCAATAACATAGTCATCACAACTGGATTAGTACAAGAGAAAATAAAGTTTCCAGTTCCAACTGTTGATACAGCATACTGTGTAGCTG
>CAINBK010000135.1:0-2018 GCA_903846615.1 uncultured Bacteroidota bacterium | reverse complement strand
GCTTCCTTTAAAGCTGACCCATCTTTACTTAATGCAGATGAGGAAAAAACATACTACAAGAATCTCAACTCAGTAATTGACGATGTTTATCGTGCAGCTATAAACATGAGAATAGGCGGGGAATTGAAATTTACTACTTGGATGTTACGAGCAGGAATGGCTTACTTAGGAAATCCTTACAATAACATAAGAGGGGAAGAAGGAAACAGATTCCAATACTCTGGTGGAATTGGATATAGAAACAAAGGTTACTTTATTGATCTTACTTATGTTCATACAGCAGGAAAGGACATACATTTTCCTTACAGACTTTCGCAGCAGACATTTGACTTGGCCCGCTTACAACAACGCGGTGCTCGACTAGCCTTAACGCTGGGAGTAAAATTCTGATCAGTTTTTAAATAAAGCCACTTCTTTTTTAATAGGCCCATTTAGGCTATCCTGCCTAATATATCCTCTATACATTCCTTCGGTACAAAACGGCATTGCAATATTTCCCTCCTTATCTACAGCAATCAATCCGCCGTCACCGCCCAAAGCGGGTAGTTTTTTAAGTACCATTTCGTTGGCAGCATCTTGCAAGGACCTTCCACCATACTCCATTTGATCACAAATTGATTTGGCCATCACAAGTCGGATAAAATATTCACCCCACCCTGTACAACTTATTGCCGCAGACAAATTATTAGCATACGTACCGGCACCAATCAGTGGTGCATCGCCCACTCTACCCCACTTTTTATTGGTCATTCCTCCGGTGCTGGTTGCCGCTGCCAAGTTGCCGTGTTTATCCAACGCCACTGCACCCACGGTTCCATACTTTTCTTTTCTGATCAGCATTGCTTCCTCCTTAGCTAATGGGAGTTGACTTTTCTTTAAATTATCCAATGAATCTCGATTTCGAGCACGCTGAAGCGAGCGCCAACGTTCTGGAGTATGAAAATATGAGGGATCCACTAACTCAAGTCCTTTTTCTTTTGCAAACTGCTCAGCGCCAGATCCAGTAAGCATCACGTGCTCGCTTTGTTCCATTACAGCACGGGCAGTAGTAATTGGATTACGTATGGTGGTTACCCCTGCTATAGCTCCCGCGGCCAAACTACGTCCATCCATGATTGCAGCATCTAATTCATTCTTTCCCTGATTGGTAAATACAGCCCCCTTACCAGCATTGAAAAGCGGATTATCCTCCAATACACGGACAGCAGCCTCCACAGCATCCAAGGCCTGGCCGCCCTTTTGCAAAATCAATTGCCCTGCATGGAGAGCCTGCTCCAACGACTCTTTATACCGTTTTTCTTGTTCAGGGGTGCTTTGGCTTTTCAGGATTGTACCGGCTCCACCATGTATAACCAGCACATAACGATCTTGTGCAACTACCGGAGATAAGACAAAATTGCCAATGAAAATCAAAAAGAAAAGGGCTGTTATCCGCATGACTTTGTTTTGTACAATATTAACCATTTGTCCCATGGTCTTTTCCTAATTTTACACACAAGACTTTTTTTGAAGAAAGCTATCACCATATTACGCGGCACGCTCCTTTTACTACTAGTGTTGCTGACTCTTTTTTATATCACCTTTCAACTTCCGTTAGTACAGGATAGGATTACAGGTCTTGTTTCAACTTACCTCTCTAAATCATTGCAAACCAAGGTTGCCATAAAGCGAATACGCTTTCACTTTTTTAACCGCTTCATGTTGGAGGGGTTAAACGTAGAAGACCAATTGGGAAATCCACTCATTCAAGTTGGAAAATTTGAAATACAACTAAAGGGAATTCCAGGTTGGGATGACAGCACTGTAATTGATAATATAGCTGCCAAACAGGTAAAAGTTCACCTGCAACGAAATGATAGCAGTTGGCAACATGCTTTTCTTTTAGATTTTTTTAAAAAATCGTCTTCAAAAAAAGAGGCTAAATCACAATCCAATCTGCACTTGCATTTAAAAAAGATTTCGCTTCAAGAAATAGAGTTTCTTCAAACTGATAATTGGAATGGAGAAATTCTTAAGGC
>CAINBK010000134.1:0-1758 GCA_903846615.1 uncultured Bacteroidota bacterium | reverse complement strand
ACTGCACGACTTGCCATACTGATTAGCAATACCGCAGCAAAAAATAGTTTTCTCATGGGTTCAAAATTTAGAGGACAAACCTACGAAAAACGAGTTGTTGCTCCTTTGCCATTTATCGATAAATTTGAGCACCAACTGCACTTATGAGAATCAATCGATTGCTTATCATCGGGTTCGTCCTACTTTTTTTTAGTACCTGTCGAAAAAAAGACGCTGCGCCACCTCCACCTACGCCTTCTGTTCCGGGTTGCGCTACTGCGCTTGCTCCTGCCAATGGTGCTTTTGTGACTGGTACAAGTGTACAGTTGTCCTGGTCCTCGGTAAGTTCTGCCAGCAGTTATGATGTTTACCTAGGAACCACACCTTCTCCTACAACTTTAGTGGCAAATGCAGTAACAGGTACCTCACATACGGTTACGATTCCATCTACTCCTAATATTACCTACTTCTGGTATGTAGTACCCCGCAATACAACAGGCCCTGCTTCGGGATGTACGCCTACGGCTCGTTCTTTCACATACATTGTAATCAGTAATCCTGCTTCACTCGGTTATCATGTAGTAGGATATTTTCCCTACTATCGATCTATTGCTGATGTACCTGATGTAAAATTTAGGATGACCAATGTGGTGGTCTATGCATTTTACCAAGTCAATGCTGCTGGTTCTTTAGTTCCTCCTGGTTCTTCGACAGCAAGTTTATCTGCGGTTGCTGCTAAAGCACGTTCCAATAATGCAAAAATTTTATTGGGGATTAATGATGGTGCTGGAGATGGGAAAACCAATTTTAAAAATATGGCCTCCAGTCCGCAGGGACGTACCAATTTTATTCGAGATATTATGAATGTCGTGCGTACGCAACAATTGGATGGCGTGGACATGGACTGGGAATTTCCCACTACTTCAGATGGAACGGATGTAACCTTTACTGCACTGATGAAGGAGTTGTCAGATTCTTTACACCGCGATGGTCGTTATTATTTATCCTGTGCTATTACTGCAGGAAAATATGCCGGGGGTATTCGGGATGCCGTGCGGAATGAATTATTTCCAGTCGTTGATTTTTTTAATATTATGGCTTACGACGATTTTAGTACTACAGCTCCTTATCGTCATCACAGTGATTATGCGTTGGCATCACTTTGTTTGAACTATTGGATCAATACTCGAGGTATGCCTGCCTCAAAAGCTGTGTTGGGAGTACCTGCTTATGGCAGGCCGTCGGGAATTACACAAACTAATACGGTTCTTTCTTATCGAAATATACTTTCTCAAGGTGGCAATTCTCAACTGGACTCTGCTATTGTAAGTGCAGGTAGTTTTTCTAACTACACTGTTTATTACAATGGACAATACACCGTAAAGCGTAAAGCAAAGCTTGCAAAAGATATTGCAGCGGGTGTGATGTTCTGGGAAAAGTGGCAAGATGCGCCTGATGCTAATTCACTCCTCAAGGCTGCCTGTGATACGGTCGGTAGGAGTTATTGATTCTTTTTTTAGCAACAGATTGGTGTCACAATTATCACCATCACAACAAGGCATAATATTGGTTCCGCATACGGGGCATTGATAGTGGCCATGTACATGCACGGGTTCAACTACATGGGAACAGAAAAAACAGGATTGCTTCATTCGTTGTTAATCGGTTCGTTCAAAAGTGTCCACAACTTATCTTTCAGTGCAGTAATTCCTTGATTAGTTACGGACGAAATAAAGAGTAGGGGTACCGTATCAGGCATCTCTTTAGCAATAGCATTTT
>CAINBK010000133.1:0-1555 GCA_903846615.1 uncultured Bacteroidota bacterium | reverse complement strand
TTGAATGAAATACACAAAAGCATTAAAAGACTGTAACGCATAAGTAAGTTTATTTTACGAGTATCAACTGAATGATATTATTCTCCAATTTGAAATACGCACCATAGTCGTTTTTTAATTTCTTAAAACTCTTATCAGTTAAATATCCTTTTCCAGCCACAATACAATTAAATGATTTTGCGGCTGAAGGAGTCTTTGAAGAAATGAACTGATAAGAATGGCCACCCCAAATAAAAGAAACACCTCTTTCAACTTCATCCTGATTCCAAGTCCCAGTCAATTGTAACTCACCAACAAAAAACCCTGCATCTTCTACGGCTGCCTTCAGCTGAGCCGGATCAACAACATGGTCATTCCGAAAGGTCAGACCAAAGGATGAGGATTTGATATCAGCTTCCACTTTTTCAACAAAAGCAAGTTGCTCTAATGACTGATGAATAGCCTTGTTGCAAAGCGCACAGGTCAATCCCGTCGCTTGCAATTTCCCCCCGCTGAATTGACCGAAAGAATACTGCTGCCCTCCCATCAGGAGAAGCAGCAGTAAAACTAGATAAGACTTATGCATGACGCTTAAGCTTTCGAGCAATTAGCGCAACAAGATTTCCCTTTCTTAGTTTTCTTATCACACTGACCATTTTTGCAGCAACCCTTACTCGTATCCTTGCAAGAGCCATCCTTACATTTTCCATCTTTGCAGCAAGAGTCACCGCCAACTGCATCAGTAGCAGCACGATCATACTTGCAGCAGCCATGTAATTTAGCATAAGCCTCGTCAGTAGCTTTAGCACCGGCATTATCATGTCCTACCAACGCAACTTGCTCTTGAATTTTTGAAACAGAGGTGCTTGCTGCATCATAGCTTACTGTCAGTTTTTTACTATCAGCATCCCAAGAAGCTTGTGTGGCACCCGCCTCTTTTGCGGCATTTTCAATACGTCCTTTACACATTCCGCAGTTACCTGCAACATGAAACACTTCCTTTTTGTTTTGTGCCTGCGCACTGAATAAGCTACCCATCAAAAGAGTGGTAGCAATCAATAGATGTTTTGTTTTCATACAATGAAAATTGAGTTTTAAAAAAATAAAAAATAGTTGAACGAAGAAACAACCCTAACGCAAGGGTCAAAATAGATTAAATCAAATCCTAAAAACGCGATTCCTTAAAAAAAGTGGGGTATTAATTCCGGGTGGAGCGCTTTCCAGTTGAACAAAAGTTGAACGCTGAAATAAATCAGGCTTGTTTAATAAAGCAACAACAGGAGTCAGGTATAAAACTGGAGATTCCAGATTAAATTTTAATGTGACAGGGGGTTTCTGGTCCTGTATAAGCATAACCAGTGCCGCTTCGTCATGGCAACAACCTTCCGACTCTTCTGCAGACATACCACAAGTATCACAAGAAGATTTTTCTTTCTCGAATAAATGAACCGCATCAACCTTACCCATACAATAGTGTATATCCAAGACCCATCCCAAAGAAGTGAGTCCATACACAAAAACAGCTATTGCCAGTATGAAGCGACGCATAGGATACAAAGATAAAAAAAAGATGAAG
>CAINBK010000132.1:0-1548 GCA_903846615.1 uncultured Bacteroidota bacterium | reverse complement strand
GAGCAGAAGCAACGCCTACAAAAGCTGGTATTCCCCGAAGGAATCCTGTACAGTAAGCAAAAAGGGGTGGTTCGAATTCCGAGAGTAAATAGTTTATTTGAAGCAATCCCTTTACTGGCGGGCGATTCATCAAAAAATAAAAAAGCCGATTCATCAAAGAATCGGCTTCAATTCAACAAAGTGCCCAGGACTGGATTCGAACCAGCACACCTCGCGGCGCCGCCACCTGAAGACGGTGCGTCTACCAATTTCGCCACCTGGGCGGGAGCGCAAAGTTACGCTGAAATTATTGCTGATTTGGTGCTTAGCTCCAAATTTCCGCTTACGCGGTGAGCAAACTGCAACCTCTTATCGAAGCGCCATCAAGTCGGCCCAGCATTTCAAAATGGCCATTGGGATGTACCCGACCTGCATCGTCGGTGGCAATAAAACAACAGGAATCTATATTGGCAAGATCAATAATATTCAAGCCGCCGTTACCGGATAGTTTGACAGTTAGGGGATCTTCCTCCTCGCGTACCAATACTTTCATCCATGGAGGGCATTCAAAAAGTCCATCTCCTTTTGACCAAGCTTGAGAAAATAATTCTGTCATTCCATATTCTGATCCAATGGCGGGCAGTTGGAAAGCTTTTTTCAAACGAGCATGTACTTCTTCTCTTGTTAATTCTTCCGCTCTGCCTTTCATTCCTCCGGTTTCAATGAGGGTAGTATGCTGTAAGGGTTTAGGATGCGTAGATGCAAAATCCAATAGTGCAAAGGTGACGCCAATGAGCAGGGTGCGCTGCTGCTTTGATTCTAATTCCGTTAATGTTTTAGATAGAACCTCCATTTCATTTAAATAGAATCCACTGTTGGGATGGCAGGATTTTTCAATTAATTCCTTGACCATATATACTAAGGATGAATTTTTCCGTTCTAGATAGGAGGGGAGTAATCCAATTATACAGGTGTTACGCGGAGAACCCCAATATTGTTCAAAACCATTTAAAAAACTGGCTTGGTATAGGGCGGGGTTTCGAACTAGGTGTTGGCTGGGAGTGGAACCGGTGGTAGTGCTACTTTCAAAAACTAGAGCGGGGGTGAAGTTGCCAGTTTTAACGGCATGTGTTTTATAAAACCCAATGGGAAGAAAAGGAATTTTTTGGATGCAGTCTGTCTGTTCAGGTTTACAATGGATGGCCTGCAAGTAGGCTGCATAGACGGGGTTGTGCGCCGCCTGATAGCGGAAGGCCTCCAGCGCCAATTGTTCAAAGGAAAAAGAACTGTTAAAGAGGCGGTTGGCCCAGTTCAAAGACAGGGAATTCGGTCCGTTTAAATCATGTAAATTTGTTTCCAATGCGTTTTATGAATCAGCGTTTTCAGCTATTATTTTTATTGACACTGTTTGCTGTCTCCTGCAGCAAAGATAAGTTTACCTCAGAACCTAAAGTGGAGGTTCGTTCTATTGAACCGGCTACTGTATTTAATGGTAATATCATCAGGGTCCTGGCGCGATACACGGATGAGGAGGGCGATGTGGATTCTGTCTATATCGTTTATAAATGG
>CAINBK010000131.1:0-1713 GCA_903846615.1 uncultured Bacteroidota bacterium | reverse complement strand
TTGAACACCCAGGTTCACGTCAACTCCAATTCCCTTTTGACCTTTTTTAGCTCTTTTTAATGTCATAACAATAGCTCCACCCGCTCCCTGAGGACCAAAGATGGCAGCAGCAGCAGGACCTTGAAGAACTGTAACGTCTTCAATATCATCCAAGTTGATATCGTTAGGATTTGGAAGAATAGTTCCATCCACTACGTAGAGGATACCTTGTCCACCGCCAAAACCTGACTCACCACGAAGACGGATGCTACCAGTACTTCCAAGTTTAGCAGAAGACTGACTTCTAACCTGGATACCAGAAACTTTACCCGCAAGGGCATTATTCAGATTGGTTTGACGAATGGTATTCAACTGCTCAGATGTTACAACCTGTGCGTTAGTTGAAATGTTGCGAAGACTCTTACGAATACCGTAACCACTGGTTACCACAACTTCACTACCAGCAGCTACAACGCGCTTAGCCTGTATGCGAACTGAGTTTTCTGATCCTACAGTAAATTCTGTGGGTTCTAAACCAGCTCCTGACACTAACAATACATCTCCAGCCTTGGCTTGGATACGGAATGTACCTGTGTTGTCAGCAGCAACCCCAGTGCGGGCTCCTTTCAATTGGACGGAGGCGCCGGGTATGGCAACCCCATTCTCATCCACTACTGTACCTGTGATCGTACGAGCCTGACCAAATGCAAATGCTACAGTTAGCATTAACATGGTGAACAGTGATGCGAATTTTCTCATGTTGACGTTAATTTTTAATTTTTAACTACGCTAAAAGTCAGCGCGAACTGACTAGTTTTTGGTTCAAAAGAATAACAACATAGACACCATGGCGCCTGTAGTTGCTGCGGCAAGTTAACCTTTTTTTTAACAATTAGTTAAATTGGCCTATATATTTTTTAGGGGGCTAATTCATGGAATTTCAAGGCAATCTGAAGAGATAATAGCCAGTTTTTAAGTGCTGGATCTCGAGCAGTTGTGTATTGGATATTAGCCCTTGCCGTAATAATCCTAATTGAATGATTTTCAATTGATAGTAGTAACTCGTGCCCTCTTTTTTGATACTGCCCGAGTGTGAATGTACCCCCGCCTGCAGGTGTAAAAGCATAAACCCTTGATTGATAACTGTCTGTGTCAAAAATTAAAAACCTCAGTAATACCGAATTGCTCCCAGGGTTGGTCTTGCAGTTAAGTTGAACATAGCTTAAAAAGCCCCTCTCTTTATTTGAGGATTCAGCAGAAAGCTCAATAACTCGGGTTGTTTCTACCCGGAAAGCCATTTTTATGTTTTTTGAAACCTCCTTCTCGAAGTGCAACCTTAATTGGATCCGATTATATGGTGCCGCAGGGCTTAATGGGCCCGATGAAATGATATCAGAAATGGTCTGCAACTTTTGTTCTTCTCGAATTCTCAAGTAAAATAGGTGGTCCTTGTCTGGTTGATAATTGAATTGAAAAAAACGCTCTAGTCCTCTTGATGGTTGATCAATTAAATAACGAAGCCAGGGAAAGTGAAAATAGTCTGCAAATAGTTGAAATTGCAAAGTTGGACTTAGCCTGATGTTTATAGCCCAAAAAACTCCCTCTTCATTGGAAGGCTGGCTTCCCTCTGCTATTGCATTTGAATACAAACTTTGATAAGCCCTTGAATAAACCCTTCCTAAGCAACCAATATCTATTTGTTTACTTACACTATATAACAATCCAGTAATTCCA
>CAINBK010000130.1:0-2675 GCA_903846615.1 uncultured Bacteroidota bacterium | reverse complement strand
GGTGGAGCTTCCCATTTTTCAAGCGGTGGAAGCTGCTATTATTCGTGAAACCCAACAAGGGTACCGATTAAAAGTTTGTATTGGAACAGACTCGCAAGTAAAAGGAAAAGAAACTGAGTTTGCGACAGTGATTGTTTTTTTGCGAGAAGGCCAGGGTGGTTTTATGTTTATTCATAATGAAAAAACGCGTCAGCCCTTCACCATCAAAGAGCGCATGCTGATGGAAGTATCTAAAAGCATTGAAGTAGCTTACGAATTATGTTCGCTCTTTACACAATATGATGTAGATATGGAAGTGCATGCAGACATTAACACTAATCCTCAATTTAAAAGTAATGATGCGTTACGTGAAGCAATGGGCTATATCCTGGGTATGGGCTTTGCCTTCAAGGCTAAACCAGAGGCCTTTGCCAGCACCAGCTGTGCGAATAAAATGGTAAACTAATGTCTTTTACTTTTTGTTTGGTGTAAACTACGTACGTAGCGTAGCAACTCAATCCGGCCTTCCTTTGCAGCAGCAGAAGTTAAAAAAATTGGAGGAAGGATTTCCCACTCCTCCAGCAGGCGACTGGAAAATAACTCTACGTTTCTTTTTGTAGCTCCTGGTTTGTTCTTGTCAGTTTTGGTAAAGACTATACTAAAAGGGACCTGCCATTCACCGAGTTGATGAATAAATTCCAGATCAATAGGCTGCGGTGTATGACGACTGTCGATCAATACAAATAAGTTTTGCAGATTCTCTCTTTTTCGAATATAAGATTCTATCATATTTCCCCAGTTACGGCGTGCTTTTTGAGAAACCGTTGCCGCATAACCATACCCAGGCAAATCAACTAAATACCATTTTGTTTTATCTGTATCGATCACCTCAAAATGGTTTATCAATCGGGTTTTACCCGGTGTAGCAGAAGTTTTAGCGAGTTTGGCGGAACCCGTCAATAAATTGATCAATGAAGATTTGCCAACATTACTACGCCCAATAAAAGCATACTCTGGTTTATCGGCAGGAGGGCACTGTTTATGGGTTTCACTGCTAATTAGATACTTGGCTTGTAAAGTAGGCTCTTTCATTTATATATGCGAAGTAACCATTTTCATTGCAATCAACAAGCAAGCAAGTTCTGCCCGGCTACTCGTACATTTGCGAAATGCAGCTACCGCACGACCCTATTAAACCCCAACAGCACTCCTCGCTGTCTAAAAAAATACAGGTAGCAGACATGTTTGACCGCATTGCCGGCCGTTATGACTTCATGAACCGAATCCTCTCTGGTCGTATTGATCGACAATGGAGAAAAATTGCTTTACGTCGGCTAAAGACAAAGCAACCCAAATTGATATTAGATGTAGCAACAGGAACTGCTGACTTTGCGTTGATGGCCTACAAAATCCTTGCTCCCACTCACATAACTGGTATTGATATTTCTGCTGGCATGCTGGCAGGCGGGAAAAGGAAAATTCAGGACCAGGGACTAGAAGGACAGATTGAACTTCAACAAGGAGACGCCGAAACAATAAATGCGCCTGTCAATACGTTTGATGCAGTAACCGTGGCTTTTGGTGTCAGAAATTTTGAAAACTTACTGGCAGGACTTCGCGAAATGCATCGCGTGCTGAAACCCGGTGGACAAATACTGATTCTTGAATTCTCAACACCCCGCAATCCATTGATTCGTTTTCTCTATAACACGTATATGAGAGGCATAGCCCCAGCACTGGCCCGGTTATTTGGAACGGACCATCAGGCTTACACCTATCTCAATCGCTCCACCAATGCCTTTCCGGATAGAGAAAAATTCATCGATTTATTGAAAGAAGCCGGCTATGCGGCTCCCTCTTTCCAACCTTTGACATTTGGGATATGTTGTATCTACACCGCCAGCAAATAAAAATTATAACCCTGAGTATTGTATTACTGTTTACGCAAACAGTAATAGCACAACGTTACAATAGCCGTGTAGAACTTAACTTGGCCGAGCATGATAGCAAACCTTATTATTTTGGTATTACCATAGGAGGAAACAGCTCCCGCTTTCATACCAGCTTTAATCCCACTTTTTTACAATCCGATAGCGTGTTAGTTGCAGAACCAAATAATACAGGAGGTGCTTCTCTCGGATTGTCCGCAACTGTTCGCCTTTCTAATCGCTTTCAGTTTCGCTTCAATCCCCAATTATTTTTTGTAGACCGAAGTATTCGATATGTATTAGGCTATCCTGATCCCGCCTCATTCAATAAAACTGAAGTGATAAAAAAAGTAGAATCAGTTACCATGTCTTTCCCCGTTCATGTTAAGTTTCAAAGCGACCGAATCGGCAATTTTAGGGTATATACCCTCGCAGGGATCAAAGGAGATATTGATATGGCCAGCAATGCCAGAGCAAAGCGTGCTGAGCAATTGGTGAAAATTGAAAAAAATGATTGGGGTCCTGAGTTTGGAATAGGATTCAACTTTTTCTTCCCCACTTTTATTTTTTCACCCGAAATTAAAATTAGTAACGGTATTCGAAATATACATGCTCGCGATCAAGATCTTCGCTTTTCAAACGTGATTGACAGAATTCAAAGCCGCATGATTGTATTCTCCATTCATCTAGAGGGTTGATGAACAGTATATCCTCAATGGATACAAAAGGGGTTAAAATTTTGCCATAGAATTTCTCCTGTTCATCCGT
>CAINBK010000129.1:0-2073 GCA_903846615.1 uncultured Bacteroidota bacterium | reverse complement strand
GCTGATAAAGAGGGTTGGTTTATTTCTATTACTCCAAGTGGAGGATGGATTCCTGCTGTTATCGCAGGAAATACAGGGGTAGGTCTTAGTCAGCGTATGCAAAGCTTTGTATTAGATAGTACATTAAACCCCTTCAATATTGTTGAGCCAGGGAAAAGACCTCGGGTTACCTTGACGCCTACAATAGCATTAAAAGAAGGAGAACCCTTTCTTGCATTTGGTGTACAGGGAGGAGACACACAAGACCAAAATCTAGTTCAATTCTTTCTTAATGTAGTAGAATTTGGGATGACTGTGCAACAGGCAGCAGAGGCGCCCAATTTTAATACCAATCAATTATGGTTATCATTAGGAGGTTCAGCTATAAAAGATCGAAAACCTCGCCCGGGACAACTATTACTAAATAAAAGCATTCCAGCTTCCACCATTCAAGTTTTGCAAAATAAAGGGTACCAAATAAAAACGGAGGAAAGAACCAGTGGGCCTATCAATGCAATTTTATTTGACAAACGCTATAGAACCCTTTGGGGAGGAAGTAGTAACCATGGAGAGGACTATGGCATTGCCTGGTAAAAACAATAGTATCTTTGACCATAATTGTTTGCTATGAAAGAAGTTGTAATTGTTGCTGCTGTAAGAACTCCTCTTGGGAGTTTTGGGGGAGCGTTAAAAAGCATGACAGCACCTCAGTTGGGGGCCGTTGCAATAAAGGGGCTACTATCCAAAACAAATTTGGAGCCTTCATTGGTAACAGATGTGTTTATGGGATGTGTGTTACAGGCCAATCTTGGACAGGCACCTGCCAGGCAAGCTGCTAAACTTGCTGGTTTGGCAGATGAGGTGAATTGCACAACAATAAATAAAGTTTGTGCAAGTGGAATGAAAGCAATTTCGATGGGTGTACAGCATATTTTATTAGGCGATGCAGAGGTTGTTGTTGCGGGAGGAATGGAAAGTATGAGTAATATTCCTTTCTATATCGATTCAATGCGTTGGGGTAATAAATATGGAAACTCAACATTGATTGATGGCCTCGCCAAAGATGGGCTAACCGATGTTTATGACGGTAAGGCTATGGGAGTGGCAGCTGAACACTGCGCAAGTGAATGTGGTATATCAAGGGAAATGCAAGATGCGTTTGCGATAGAGAGTTACAAGCGTTCCCAGCAGGCATGGAATAGTGGTTTTTTCAAGGAGGAAGTGGTTCCCGTCGAGATTCCGCAACGAAAAGGTGATCCAATATTTATTTCGACAGACGAAGAGCCATTTGCAGTAAAATTTGATAAGATTCCTAATCTTGCTCCTGCCTTTAAAAAAGATGGCACCATAACAGCTGCCAATGCTTCTACCATGAATGATGGCGCGGCAGCAGTTTTGCTCATGACAAAGGATAAGGCTTTATCACTGGGCTTAAAACCTCTTTCATACATACGTGGTTATGCTGATGCTGAACAAGCTCCTTTGTGGTTCACTACCAGTCCTTCGGTTGCCTTACCAGTCGCTTTGAAAAAAGCAGGACTAAAAAAAGAAGATATTAACTTTTGGGAACTCAACGAAGCATTCTCAGTAGTAGGTATTGAGAATGCAAAAAGAATGGGGATTGATTCGTCAATTTTAAATGTGAATGGAGGAGCCGTTTCATTAGGGCATCCGCTGGGTTGCTCTGGAGCTCGGATCATAGTAACGTTAGCACATGTTCTATCCCAACGAAATGCACGTTATGGTGCTGCTGGTATTTGTAATGGGGGTGGAGGCGCCAGTGCAATGGTTATTGAGCAGTTTATTTAAGCTAAATGACTTGCTTATATTATAATATTGGTTTATTAGGAGGGGTACATCAAACCAATGGTCCTCTGCGTGGTAAAGAGCTTGCTAATTTTCCCTCAATACCAAATGCATATTTAATTACGCAGGACGAACGAATTGTGGATTTCGGAAGCATGCAAAATCTATTAGAAGAAAATTTTCAACTCACAAAGCGAATTGATGTTGCTGGTGGAGCCCTTTTTCCCTCTTGGTGTGACAGTCATACGCACTTAGTATTTGCGGGCAGTCGTGAAAGTGAGTTTGTTG
>CAINBK010000128.1:0-3123 GCA_903846615.1 uncultured Bacteroidota bacterium | reverse complement strand
TGCAGTCCACCGAAGGAGATTTGTCCGAGTGGTTGAAGGAGCACGCTTGGAAAGCGTGTAAACGGGAAACTGTTTCGAGGGTTCGAATCCCTCAGTCTCCGCCAGATGAGCTCAAAACCCACGAATTTTCGTGGGTTTTTTGTTGAGTTGCTTTCGAAGTAGGATCTTCAGCTAATTTTTAAAATGAGACCGAGAAAGGGGCCTTACACGGACTACTTTATATTTAAATCCACCCAACTGTCTAATGCTTTAACCGACTGCGGGCGCAAAATTATTTTATTGTTTTTATCCAGAAAGTACAGCGTTGGGGAACTGTAAACAAAATAATCCTTTGCAGCCTGGGTATCCCACTTCTTATAATCACAGACGCTGATAAAGGGCATCACGCTGGTATACGATTGAAATACTTTTTTATCCGTATCCAAGGAAACAAAAATTACTTCTACTCCCTTTGTTTTCCATTTTTCATACAATGGAAGAAGTTGTGCCATTTGCTCGGAACAAGCTGAACACCAACTTGCTCCAAAAATTAGCATCTTATAATTGCTTTCAAATGTTGATAAGCGATTGGGGGAACTGACTGGAATACCACGCTTCAACACATCGCCGGAAAAAAATATATCGGGGGCAGTATTTCCCTTCTTCATTTTCCTATACGTTTCCAATTGTTTTGAGAGATTCGTGTATAAGGGAATGTTTTGTTGAGTTAATGCTTCAAGTGCTAAATGTTCAGCGGACTCAAACAAGCTGTGTTTTTCAAAATAATCGAAAAGAAATTTTACTGTTTCGTTAAAAATCTTTTCATCTTTTGAAATGGATTGCAGTATGCGATCCGTGGAGAAATCCATATCCTTAAAAATACTATCAAGTGGAAGCCCGCGATTTTCAAGAAGCCAATAATGACTTTCAACGGCATCTTTGAGAAGCCCACTTTTATACAATCTCGGGTCAGCATAGTCTATTTTTCTAAAGGCGGAAATCGTGGCAGGAATTTCCTCTGTTCTATTTTGCGCAATTGTTGAAACGGAACTTATTAGTTTTCGCAAAGGCAAATACCATCTCATATAAGAAGAGGCAGCCAGCTTTGAAAGAAAATCATTGTCCTGCAGTTGGATTCGTTGTATTTCTGATCTGATGTTTTTTTGTGTTCCCATTTCAATGAAAAACAACGAATCTCTTTTGTATATTTTTTCGAGATAATTCCAAGCACCTAACGCCTGCTCACGCTTTGCATGATCATTGGCATACCTTACAAATGCTTTGTTCTCATACCCCTTTACCACGACAACCGTTTCTGGGACAGTTAATAGTGCTCCACTGAGTTCAATGCCTTCTTTTTCCAACACTACAAAATAAGGCTTGTTGTCTGTAGCAGTGATATAGCCCATTCCCAGGTCGCTGTCGGAATATGTCAATGAAAATCTTCCCTGTTCATTTGTCTTTGTACTATCAATGGTGTAAATGCCCATGCCATTAAATCCAATCAGGCGAATGGTTTGGCTTTTCACCGCTGAGAAATTCCCTTTGAGTTGATAAAGTCCTGCGGTGCTGAATAGGTTAAAAAATAAAATACATACTAAAACAAACGTTATTTTCATCAACTCTTGCTTTGGCCTATGCTAAAAAATAGTTGCGTTATTTTATTTATTAATCTTTTATGCATCGGATAGGCAATGCCGATGAGCGAGGTAAAGTATATCCACTATATAAATCATCTCCTTGAACATATGCAGAATTCGCATACTGTGTCTGATAAACCGTACTACTCCAGTAATTTCCGTAAAACTGTGAAACATTAATAGCAAAGTCGTTCCAATAATAAGCTATTCGAGAGCCTGAATAGGTCAATTTAAGTGGCTCTGTGTTATTTTTTTCTTTGGCCCATTCATTATTAGTTGGTATCCTATAGCCAGTCGGACATGGGTTATTGACTCCATTGATACCCTGCCATAAATTGTCATTTTGAGTATTTCGCCAGTCATAATTGTTATTGGTACCTATAAATTGATTCGTTGCTGGATCTCCATTTGTATACAATGTTGAGGTAGTCGGATTTACGGGGGTACCAGCTGAAGAGCTTGTCCAAGTGATTTTTTCATGTCCATCCGTTCCACGACCCCATTGATATAAGTTACCGTAAGCCAAATAATCAGTTTGACTCGTAGCTACCTGCGTTGCCCCTAGGTTTCGGTCCATCCAAAGCCTGCCAGATGTAGACAAAACTTCGCCCGTTCCCGGCACTACATCGGAGATAATCGCTCCAAGTAATTTACCCCAAGTCGGAGCTCCGTTTTTGAAGAATAAAGTTTGTCCTTCTGAACCTGCGGCTACTTTTACCCAAGCTGTGCCGTTCCAGTAAAGCATGTCACCCGCCGAATTGCCAGTGGTTGGTAGTCCAGGAGTTGTATTTGCAATCGTAATAGAACCAACATTGTTTGTTACAGATATTCCTGTGCCAGCGGTAAGCGTAGTCCTGGTAAACCCTGCTCCGTTTCCTATGTCTATCTGACCATTGGCAGGAGTTGATGTTAATCCATTTCCTCCATTCGCAATGGCGACTGTTCCTGTAATTTTTGTAGCCGCAACATCTGTAATTTTTACATCAGTGATTGCACCTGCTGCAATTTTGGCTGTGGTGATTTGAGCATCTGCAATTTTTGAAGTTGTCACTGCATTGTTTGCAATGGTCAATACTGTTGACCCAGTAACATCACCCGTATGCGTTGCATTACTAATTAAGCCGCTGTATAATGTATTCACAGCATTGTCTCCAGTATTTATTCCTGACAAATTGGCTACTGCACCATTAGCCAACATCGCATTGGTAATTGCACCATTGGCTATGGAAGTAGCATTCCCTACACTGGTCACAACGCCAGTTAAGTTCGCATTGGTGGCATTAGCAGTAGAAACAGCTGAACTAACAAACTCAGTGGTTGCAATTTGTGTAGTATTGGTTCCTGAAGTAGCGGTAGGCGCTACAGGTGTTCCAGTTAATGTTGGACTTGCAAGAGGTGCTTTTGCATCTAAGGCGGTTTGTAAACCACTGGTTTTAGCTATTGATAATGCCCCATCTGCTATAGCAGTAGCATTCCCAACACTGGTTACAACGCCAGTTAAGTT
>CAINBK010000127.1:0-2777 GCA_903846615.1 uncultured Bacteroidota bacterium | reverse complement strand
GAAGGATTGTTATTAGTCCAACTGTAAGTAGTAGTACCACTTGTATTAGAAGTAGTATAATTGACTGATGTTAACTGTCCATTACAAACAATTAAGTTGGCAGGCTGATTTACTTGAGCAGGTGGATTTACAGTTATGGTATAATCCTTAGGCGATCCAACACAAGAGCGTCCACCAAATGCAAATGTCGGGGTAACAGTTACAGTAGCTATTGATGGCGAAAAGCCTGTATTAATTGCAGTAAATGATGGCACTGAGCCAGCTCCTGTTGCAGTCAAACCAATTGCAGTTAAAGAATTTGTCCAGGCATACGTAGTAGTGCCCCCGGTGTTAGCTGTTGAAAAGCTTGTTTGAGGTACCGTATTTCCATTACAGACCAGCTGATTTATTGGCTGATTAACTTGACCGGCCGGTAGAAGTGTTATTGTTCGTTCATAAATTGGGGCACATCCTGTTACAGAAGCAGTTGCTACAAGACGTACGGTATATACAAGCGGAGTAGTAGCCGATGTTGGAATAGTAAACAAGTATGAAAATGAAGTAGGGCTAGTTGATTGAAGAGTGCCATTCACAAACCACTGATAAGCGGTTGTACCACTACCAGAATAAGTACTTGTATTTGTAAAATTCACGGTTGCGGAAGGCCCACAATAAACAGTGTCAGCAACAGAATAAGATACAGACGGAGCGGTATGTACTGTAAATGGAGTAGTCAATGAATCTCTACAACCTTGTGCATTGTAGCCAATCATTTTAACTTGATAATTCCCCGCAGTGGGAATCAGATGAGTAAGTGTAAAGCCCGTAGTTGAGAACAAAACACTACCGCTTGAAGACAATACATACCACTCTACACTATTAAAATTAGCTGGCGTAGCATAGGCTGACAAAGTAAAGGGTGCACAATTATATGTACTTAAGTTTGAGGAGAATGCAGCAGTAGGAACAGGATTGATTGTTACCTGTCTTTGCAATGTATCTCGACAAGAAGCTCCAGCACTAAATGTACTAGTAGCAATTAAAGTAATGGTATACGTTCCAGCTGTGGAATAAATATGAGTAGGATTAACTACACCAGTAAATGTAGGTGAGCCATCTCCCATATTCCACAAGTACTGCAAACCGGTAGGAGTTGATGTATTAGTTATTCGTACAGTATCTCTGGCACAATAAATATTTTGATTAGTAGTGAAATTTGCAGTTGGACTTGCATAAACATTAATCTGCTGGTAGACTGTAGTATCCGTACAAGTATTTTGTGATCGCATAGAAACCGTATAGGTACCTGGATTCACAAAAACGTGATTAATAGTATCATTAGATCGGTTAGTTATGTAAAGTGGTGAACCGTCTCCAAAATTTATTGTATAAGAAGAACCTCCAACAGAGTTATTTACAAACGTCACCGGCTTTGGAGCACAGCCATACGTATTTTGCCCAAATACTATAAGACTTGGAGTGATAGTAGCAGGATATAAAACTACATCCACCGCAAAACTATCTACCCCACATTCATTATAAGCATAAAGTTTTACTGTGATAGTATCAATAAATCCAGTGGTATAAAGTTTAGTCATAGTACGGTTATCTAAAACCGTATCTCTGCGACCATCTCCCCAATCCCATATATATTTATTACTTGCACCATAAGCAGCATTGTTTACCCCCCTTGAGTTATTTCTAAATCGCATATTAGCGGGTGAACAGTAGACTGTGGTATCCGGCTGGAATAGTGCCAGTGGTTGAGGACGAATCAAAACCGAGTCTCTATAAGTAAGTGTTTGACAAGGTGTAGTAACAGATAAAGTGATAATATAGGTAGTATCTGTTCTTGTTGGGTTAGGCTGAAACACTATAGACCCAGGTTGCACTTGTGTAGAAGTTTGACCATTGCCAAAGTTCCAGCTGTAAGTACTTCCGTTGATTACATTTAACGGAACCGTAGTGTTAGTAATCAATATAGAGGCTGGGCCACAAGCTGTGTCTCTACTTAATGTGAAAGAGGGTTGTGGCTGCTGAATCGTATAAATTGTAACACTTACCGAATCGTTTTTACAACCGTGTAAACTACGAGCAAATAACTTTAGTACAACTGTATCAGCAGGCTGTGTGATAGAATAGTTTGGAACAGTTGCGCCGGTACCAATTAGTACACCATCAGCATACCATCTAAACTCAGGTTGACTATTTGCGTTTATATGTGGGACTAATGTTACATGATCACGTAATCGGTAGGGTACACAGCCTATAGTAGTATCAATATTATATTGAGCCCTTGCATCAGGATTAACTGTAATAGTAGCAGCAAATGAAGCACCTACGCAGTTTCCTTGAGCACCTGAGGTTGGGGTAATAGTATAAAGAACAGTTTGGACAGAAGTGCTTGTATTAGTTAACTGTTGACTAATTACAGACTGCGGAGTTGTTTGATTTGATTCACCAAGTATATTATTATTTAGAGCAACCGTCCACGTGTACGTGGTATTTGCAGGAATAATAGTAGTAGGCTGATTATTGACAGGATTTATTGTAAACGTACCCTCACTACAAATCGTCTGCGTCTGCGCAGGTACAACTGGCTTGGGATTAACAGTAACAGTAACTGTAAAAGTATTACCAACGCAGGCTCCGTTAACAGAAGGTGTCACTGTATATACCACCGTCTGTACCTGATTAGTATTATTTGTCAATGTACCAGAGATAGATGCTGATTGGGTATTATTCACAGCTTCACCACTAACATTAGGATTATTTGTAAACGTCCATATATATGTTGT
>CAINBK010000126.1:0-1713 GCA_903846615.1 uncultured Bacteroidota bacterium | reverse complement strand
TGACTTTTTTTTCTTTTATTTTTCTTACTCCAAACAGGTTTTGCACAGCAAGATGTATTACGCAGTAGTAATTTATCGGCCATCAAAATAGATTTTTTAACCGATAATGAGGTGCTGAAAATTAAACAACAGCTAGCTGCCAATAATCTCACTCTCGAACAAGTTCGTCCATTGCTCCTAAGTAAAGGCTTTTCCTCCGTTGAGTATGAAAAATTAAAAACCCGATTACAAGTTCTTTCAGTGGCCACGAATAAAGCAAAAGGTGGACTTCGCTATAGCCAACAGGAAGCTGCCCGTCGGAAGAAAAAGGAACAGCAGTTAATCCTTCCTCTTTCAAAATTGAAAAGTTCTAACGAGGAAGATGATCTCCTTCAAGAAGACTCTCTTGGTACAGAATATCCATTAACTAAGCCCAAGCCCCTCATTGATCCCCGTATTTTTGGAGCTGAATTATTTAATCCTGGTGAAGACGAATACCAATACAGAGGGTTTGAAACAGATCTTACTAACCTTGCTACCCCTTTGAACTATGAAATTGGTCCCGGTGATCAGTTAAAATTGGTAGTATTTGGTAAACAAGAGTACAGTGCAGACTTGGACGTATCGCGTGAAGGAAATATTTTGGTAACAGGAGTTGGACAAATTAAAGTGGCTGGATTAACTATTGAATCGGCCAAAGTTAGAATTACTCAGTCAATGCTGCGAGCCTATCCTACTTTATCAAATGGCGCAAGTCAATTAAATCTCTCTCTAGGGGAAATAAGAACCATAAGGGTTACCATAGTGGGGGCTAATCGTTCAGGAAGTTTTAATATTTCTTCACTATCTAGTATCTATGCCGCATTAAGTTTGGCGGGCGGCCCACTTAATACAGGGTCATTTAGAAATATTGAATTGGTTAGAAATAATCAAGTGATCAATAAAGTAGACTTATATCGTTTATTAGCAAAAGGAGATCAGTCTGATAACTGGCGTTTAAAAGATAATGATGTGTTACGTATTCCTTCCTATCAAACTAGAGTGGAACTGAGCGGGCATGTTAAAAGACCTGGTCTTTATGAAGTATTACCTGGTGAATCCTTTGCTAACATTATAGAGTTGGCGGGGGGGTTTGACGACACCGCATATACTGCTTCTGCAAAGCTAATTCGTAAGGGACCAAAAGAGAGACTCCTCCGTGATGTTCTCGCTGCAGACTATATAAATCTGACTCCTGCTACTGGGGATCATTTTATAATTGATAAAATATTAGATCGTTATGCCAATAGAGTAAAAGCTAGTGGTGCCGTATTTAGAGCAGATCAATACGAGTGGACAGAGGGTATGCGAGTTGCGGATTTAATTATTAAAGCGGATGGACTGAAAGAAGATGCCTTTACAGAGCGAGCTATTGTCATAAGACAACGTACCGATCTTACCAAGGAGATGAAGTCCTTCCATTTGGGTAAAGCAATCGCATTGGATAATGAACATAATTTGTTACTCCAAAAGGAGGATGAAGTATTAGTAAGTTCAACGGTTGAAATGTCTGATAGTCTGAAAGTGACCTTACTAGGCGAAGTGCATCTGCCTGGAGAGTACTATTTTATCCCAGGTATGACCTTGAAGGCATTGATCTTACATGCCGGCGGTTTTACGGATGCCTCTTCGGCAAATATTGAAGTAGCACATTTGATTGTTCGTGATAGTATCGAAAAAGAAGACAGTCGCTCC
>CAINBK010000125.1:0-3729 GCA_903846615.1 uncultured Bacteroidota bacterium | reverse complement strand
ATAGTGAGTATTGCGCCATTGATGTAACTACTTTGATCTGACACCAGGAATGCGGCCACTTTTCCAATTTCTGAAGCTTCTCCATAGCGGGGATTGGTTATTGTACCGGCCATAATTCTCTCTTTTATTTTCTTGGATAATGCATCCAAATCAAATCCCTCTAATATATTAGTTGTAACACCTCCGGGTGCAATCGCATTGCAGCGAATCCCGTCTTTTGCATAGAAATAGCCAGTATTTTTTGTTAACCCAATTAGACCATGTTTGCTTGTGGTATAGGCAGCACCGGCTCTGCATCCAAAAAGTCCTCCTATTGAGGCAATGTTTAGTATTACGCCTTGTCCTTGTTTAAGGAATATTCTAACCGCACTTCGCATTGCTTTCATAGGCCCTTCGAGGTTTACCCTCATAATTTTTTCCCATACTAGATTGCTTATATCTCCCACAGGTTCAAAGTGATCCATAATGCCTGCATTGTTGATCAATATATCCAATTTTCCAAATTGACTCAATGCTATTGATATCATATGTTCAATTTCATCCTCATTTGAGACATCTGTCCTGAGTGTGTGGAGTTGATCAGAGGGGAATGGCTGTAAGGATTGGAGTAGGGCTGTCAGTTTTTCTTGATGTTGATCAGTTGCAAGCACTTTACAATTTTCATTCAAGAGAGCTTGTACAATAGCTTTTCCAATTCCTGAGGCTGCCCCAGTAACAATGGCAACTTTTCCGTTTAATAGAGGCATTTATCGACAAAAGTCTATTCTTCGCAGCGATCTTTCGCTGATCTATATTTTGCAGGTCTTGTTTTTAATCAGTGCTTTCTTTTGTGGGTTGTTATTTTAATCTTAATTTGCTTCCAAATATTTATTATCTAATAAATGCTAATTATGAAACATTATCAATTTTCGCTATTACTTTCACTTTTTGCCTTGTTGTTAATGGAGTCTTCTGTTTATGCTCAAAAGAAGTCAAACGGAATAAATATCTATCTGGGTGGGGGAGTAAACCTTTCCAGTGCTTCTGTGGCAGGATATTATGACCAAACAAGCGAATCAACCTCTCGATTTTCGTTCGGTTTTTTTGCAGATAAGAAAATCAAGGGGGGCCTATCCGTTCATTCTGGTATTTTCTATAATGGGTTGGGACGGGAATACGCTGAGGGAGATAAATCTTTGCAAGACGAGTTTAATTACTTTACAATCCCGCTTCAAGCTAAGTACTCGTTTAAAGAATCTCCTTTTAGTTTATATGCAGGACCACAATTTTCGTATTTAATCAATGCAACCTCAAAGCCTGATTCCGATACTAGACTGTTAATGACAGAGAATTTTCAGCGATTGAATGTATCTGCTGCTGGTGGATTGCTTTGCGCGTTTACAAGTCGGTTCTCTATGGGTTTTGAGTATCAAAGCAGTATAGGAAGTAACCTGGACAAAGAGTATGCCGATAATTTGCCATCTGATACAAAATATCAGCCCAATGCATATTCTCTCCGAGCTTTTTATAAACTCTCTAAGTAATTATTACTTTATTGAAGCCCTCGGAAATCCGGGGGCTTTTTTTTGGCTCTTTTTGGCAGTTTCTTAAGGAATTTAATTAATGAAAAAGCCCTCAACACTTTGTGCTGAGGGCTTTGTGACCCCGTCAGGATTCAAACCTGAAACCTTTTGATCCGTAGTCAAATGCTCTATTCAGTTGAGCTACGGGGCCATCCAATTTCGGCCAGTTGAGGATCGAAAGGGGGGCAAATATAGGACAAAAATTAATAAGGGTAACGCACAAAAGCCTCCACAGCAGCATAGTGTGTGAGTCCTAGGTCTGCAAACAAGGAAGCTGTATGCGCATTTCTTTCCTCAGCTCTTTGCCAGAATTCTCTAGAGTCGGCGCCTTGGAAGGGGACCATATCTTTTTGTGATTGGTGGATAAAAATTCCAAATCGCTTTTTCATTACCTGGTCTGGGCTCATGGGTACCGCCATTTCAATATCTTCCATGTTCCACTCTTGCCAGGCTCCTTTATAAAGCCAGAGCCAACAATCTTCTACCCAGGTCTCATGTAAGCTTTTGAGACGTTTTAAGGCTTCTAAAACAATTGTAAAACAAACTTTATGCGTACCGTGCGGATCAGCAAAATCACCCGCGCAATAGACCTGATGTGGTTTTATGGATCGCAGTAAATCCATGGTTTGTTTAATATCCCTTTCTCCTGCTGGTTTTTTCTGGATAGTCCCAGTTTCATAGAAGGGTAATTGTTGGAAATGGACATTATTTTCATGAATCCCTACATACCTACAAGTTGCTTTTGCTTCACCTTGTCTGATCAGGGCCTTAATTTTTCTGATTGAAGGGGTGTCTGTTTGATTAGATTTTTTCTGGGCCAAAAATTTTCTCGCCTCTTTTACAAAATCCAACGATTTACGCGTGGGGCTTCCTAATACTGTCTCGAATCCAATTGCAAAATCTAGGTAGCGAGTTACAAATTCGTCCGTTACTGCAATGTTGCCACTCGTCTGATAGGCTACATGCACCTCGTTGCCCTGGTCATGCAGTCGTTGAAAAGTACCTCCCATGCTGATTATATCATCATCAGGGTGGGGGGAAAAGATTATTACCTTCTTAGGCCAAGGGGCTGATCTTTCCGGATGTGCAGGAATATGAGCGTTTGGTTTTCCGGCTGGCCATCCAGTAAGTGTATCCCGCAGCATGTAATAGGCCTGCAAATTAATTTCATAGGCATCTCCTTTTTCAACTAGTAGATCACCCAATCCAAATTCGTTGTAGTCTCTATTGGTTAGACTAAGTACAGGTTTTTTAAGTGCTAGGGCCATGTTCACTACGGCCTTTTTTATGAGTCGAGGTGTCCATTCACACTCACCAGTTAGCCAGGGAGATTTAAATCTAGTTAGCTCGGTAGCGGCATCCTGGTCTATCACAAATTGAACATCATCATGCATTTGCAGCAATGAAGCAGGCAAAGACTCTGTCATTTCTTCCTCCACTGCTTTTTTGATTACCGGAGCTTTGCTGGTTCCCCAAGCCATCAAAATAATTTTTTTTGACTGCAAAATGCTATGGATACCCATAGTTAGTGCAAGTCTAGGCACTTCAGCGATATTGGCGAATTCATAGGAATTAGCCAAGCGAGTAGAATTATCTAAATTAATCAACCTGTTTTTTGAGTGAAGACCGGAGCCAGGTTCATTAAAACCAATATGTCCATTGTTTCCAATACCCAGGATTTGTAAGTCTATGCCACCTGCAACTTCAATTCTTTTTTCATACTCTCTGCAATGCTCTTTGATTTTTTCTTTTTCAATTTCCCCATTTGGGATATTAATATTTTTAGGATTAATATCAATGTGGTCAAAAAGTTGTTGGTGCATGAAGCGGTAATAGCTTTGCAAGGCTTGTCGCTCTATCGGGTAGTATTCGTCCAAGTTAAAGGTCACAACATTCTTGAAGCTTAATCCTTCTTCTTTATGAAGTCGAACTAACTCAGCATAAAGTGATTTTGGGGTAGAACCTGTTGCGAGCCCAAGTACAACTTTTTCTTTTTTCTTTTGCTTAGCGCGAATGATTGTTGCTATTTGTTTTGCTACCCAAGCTGAACCCTCTGCAGCATTTTCTACAACTTTGGTTGATACTCTTTCAAAGCTGTCTGCAAAATTGGGGGTGGTTGGGTATTCTGACATAGCGACTGTTTACTTACAAAAATAATTTAATAAGT
>CAINBK010000124.1:0-2723 GCA_903846615.1 uncultured Bacteroidota bacterium | reverse complement strand
TTCCTTCAAAAGTTTTACCTGTGTAGTTCACCGACACATAATCACCTTTTTTGATTAAGTCGCCTGCACCAGCAGAAATAACTTCTACATAAGCTCCAGCAGGTGTGCGTTGAACAGAATTTACTTTACCGCCAAGAAACTTTTCAACTTCAGATCTCTCACGAACACTATAGGCTTTATTTTCATTTTGCTCATCCAACGTTTTGAGACTGTCAGAAGCGAATATTCCTAATACCTTAATGAATGTGATAATACGATCCCCTTTTTTAAACTCTGGAGGAAGATTTCCAGCAGGTAATCTTTTCAAAAACGTATCCATCATTTGAGTTGCAATCACGGAGTCTCCGCGATGTAACGTTGTCCAAAGCTCTGAAATATCATAAGGCTGTGTTTGGGGAGGAACTGGAATGTAAATTGGAAGTCTGTTGCCAGTAGTAAAATAGACGCTATCATTTATTTTTTGAGTCAAACTCAATTTAATATAACTACCAATTTGTGCTTGCTGCGTGTCTTTACTTCTAATAAGTTGATAAGGCATCCCGCCTGGTGTTTTTTGATAAGCTGGACCAGTACAACTGATAAAAGTGACAGTTAGTAGCGTTAGGGCTAAAAATTTAAAAGATGTATGCATAATTATTAATTAAAAAAGTGATGATTGTGTTTTAATAACTTCTTTAAATCGGGCAACCGTTTGTTCAATTGAGTCACTGCTTCTTCCTCCCGCTGCGTTAAAATGGCCTCCTCCTTCAAAATAAGTCCGGGCAAATGTATTGCAATCAAATGAACCTTTACTTCTAAAACTCCACTTTCTTTCTTCGTCACGGTCAATGACTAACGCCACCATTTTAATACCCTGTATGGATTGCGGGTAGTTTACAAGCCCATCCGTATCACCCGTTTTAATTTGAAATTTCAATAAGTCGGATTTGGGAATACTTATTAATGCCGTATTGTACTCATAGAAAATCTCCATGCGGTGGAGTAAAACATGACCAATAAAGCGGAGACGATTCTCCAAAAAATTATCATATAGCCCCTCGTGAATCCGTCCATGGTCTAATCCACGAGATTTAAGATCAGCTACAATTGCATGTACACCAGCATGTGCAGAAGCAAATCGAAAGGACCCTGTATCACCTACTAAGCCTGCATAGATGCACTCGCTTATTGAAATATCAATAAGCGAAAGATCTCCCGCTTCTTTAATCAGATCATAAATCATCTCACAAGTTGAGCTTTTTGAAGTATCACTTACTCCAAAATGAAAGGAAGGCAGATCTGGCTCCTGGTGATGGTCAATAAGAACTTTTATACATGAAACTTTTGCAAGCTTTTCGGCCAAAGATTTAGTTCGGTGAAACGCGTTAAAGTCTAAGCAAAATAATAATTCGGTATTGTCAAGTATACTATCTGCTTTATCTTTTTGCTTTTCATAATTAAGAACCGCAGAGGCTCCATTCATCCAACTAACCCAGCCTGCCCAATTGGTGGGCGATATAACTGTTACAGTGTGGCCTTTTTTAGTCAAGTACTGGCATAAAGCGAGCGATGACCCCATGGCATCTGCATCAGGCTTTTGATGAGTGGTAATTACTACTTTTTTGGGGCTCGACAAGGAAGGAAAAAGTTCAGAAATTGGCTTCATGTAAACTCAAAGGTATGGAAAGATAGTTGTAAGTTTGCGGCGCTAAATACACTAAGAATGAGTAACCGAACTTTTACAATGATCAAGCCAGATGCCTTTAAAAAAGGTCACAGTGGCGCCATTTTAGACCGAATTATCAAGGAAGGCTTTAAAGTTAAAGCCTTAAAAATGCTTCACCTTTCAAAAGAAAAAGCGGGTGAATTCTATGCAATTCATCGTGAGCGTCCCTTCTATGGTGAATTAGTAGAGTTCATGAGTAGTGGGCCTATTATTGCTGCTATTCTAGAAAAAGAAAATGCAGTGGATACCTTCCGAAAATTAATTGGAGCAACTAATCCTGCTGCTGCAGAGGAAGGGACCATTCGAAAATTATTTGCTAGTTCAGTAGGAGAAAATGCAATTCATGGAAGTGATAGTGATGACAATGCTACCATTGAATCCGCTTTCTTTTTCTCCGGCTTAGAACAATGCTAGTGGACTTATTTATTTGATAAATTAAAACCGCCTTTTGGCGGTTTTTTTAGTATCGGACTTTAATTAAAATTTCAGTTCCAGATTCGGGCACTACAAATGATGCCTTTTGAAAACTTGGGGGCCCTGCTAAACCCATCACATTGTTTGAAAATCCATATCCCTCTTTTGGTAATCCTAGAAAGTTTGTTGCCATTTTCCCATCCTCATCTTCGTCGTGAAGTAGCGCTATGGCGTACTTACCGGGCTTTATATTTTTAAAAACAATGGGGAGTTGGAGTTTTTTGACTGGCATTCGAATTTTTTGATCCGCCTTACTCGCATCAGAGGGATATCCTTCAGCAGAAGAAAAAAGGGATAATAGAATAACACCTTTATTATTTCTAATCCCCTGTAAGTTTATTCTCAAATTGCTCGATTGTGTAATAGCAACTATATCTTGACAGTAGACATTAAAATAGCTAAATACAAACACTGAAGTGACTAGTACTTTAATCCACCACAGCTTCCTCTCCATAGATTTGACCTTTATATTTTAATGAAGGGGAGGCAATGAACGAACCTATTCCCAGCTGCCCCCATTTTTTATCGACTTTTTCTATTGTAG
>CAINBK010000123.1:0-4644 GCA_903846615.1 uncultured Bacteroidota bacterium | reverse complement strand
GCATGAGTATAACCGCAATTTTGTTTTGGGTGCTGTCGGTTGCCGCTTTGTTTAGTGCACTCATGGTGGTAACCAGTCGCAACCCAATCCACAGTGTAATCTGGCTAATTGTTACTTTTTTTGCAATCTCTGGACACTACATCCTTTTAAATGCTCAGTTTCTAGCGGTAGTAAATATTATTGTTTATGCCGGAGCTATTATGGTCCTCTTTTTATTCGTGATCATGTTGATGAACCTCAACAAGGAAAGTGAACCGGCTCGTCATCGCTGGATGCAACTGGCGGGTGGGGTAAGTGGCGGTGCTTTGTTGCTGGTGCTAGTTGCAGCACTCAAGGATACAGAATTAAAATCGCAACAATCCTTATTGCTGGAAGGAGATACTGGCTTGATCAAGACCTTGGGGCAAGAACTATTTTCTACCTACGTAATTCCATTTGAGTTAAGCAGTATCCTCTTTTTAAGTGCAATGGTGGGGGCTGTTTTAATTGGTAAAAAAGATTAATCGGAACATCATGCCAATCAATTATTATTTATTCTTAGCGATTGCTCTTTTCTCCATTGGGGTGGTGGGTGTTTTGACCAGGAGAAATGCAATTATCGTATTTATGTGTATTGAGCTCATGTTGAATGCAGTTAATCTGCTATTGGTGGCGTTTTCAAAAATGCACTACAAGCAGGCAGCTGCGGCTGCCATGCCGATTGCTAATCCGGGAATTGATGGACAACTTTTTGTTTTTTTTATTATGGTAGTGGCTGCCGCTGAAGTAAGTGTGGGCTTGGCTATCATTGTAATGCTTTATAGAAATATTCACTCGGTGGATATTAATTTTTTAAACCGATTGAAACACTGATCAAACTGAACGCTTTATATGCAATCCTCTTTTCAACTTGCTTTTTTAGTTCCCTTGTTGCCCTTGATAGGTTTTTTGATCAACGGGTTGGGGCGTAATAAGCTCTCTAAGCAATGGTCCGGACTCATGGGCGCTGGAACTATTTTAGGATCCTTTCTGATCAGTTTATTCATTTTTCAATCCGTGAATGCAGGACAGACTGCGGTAATCGCTTATTTCGATTTTATACGAATTGAAGGATTACGTATCCCATTTGCTTTTCAATTGGACGCGTTGTCCTCTCTGTTTCTTCTCATCATTACAGGGATTGGATTTCTGATTCATGTTTACTCTATCTCTTATATGCACGAGGAATCCTCTTCCTCCTTTGCACGCTATTTCTCTTACTTGAATTTGTTTGTTTTTTCCATGTTGCTCTTGGTGTTGGGCAGCAATTATGTAGTCTTATTTATCGGATGGGAGGGAGTAGGTCTTTGTTCCTATCTGCTGATTGGGTTTTGGTTTAAAAATCAGCAGTATACAAAAGCAGCTAACAAGGCATTCATCATGAATCGAATTGGTGATTTGGCTTTCCTACTAGCTATTTTTTGGCTCATCATTAAAACCGGATCTGCTTCCTTCCTGGAAGTTTTTGAATTTGTACAAGCCAACCAGGGAACTGCAAAATTCTCGGTAACAGATATTACCATTGTTACACTATTGTTGTTTATTGGTGCAACTGGCAAGAGCGCACAGCTTCCTCTTTATACCTGGTTACCCGATGCAATGGCGGGTCCTACTCCTGTTTCTGCCTTGATTCACGCGGCAACCATGGTTACGGCTGGTATCTACATGATTGCACGGAGCAATGTTATTTATTCACTGGCGCCTTTCACATTATCCCTGATCAGTTGGATAGGATTGGCCACTGCATTGTTGGCGGCTACAATTGCTTTACGTCAGTATGATATCAAAAAAGTACTGGCTTACTCAACAGTAAGTCAGTTAGGTTTTATGTTTCTTGCACTTGGAAGCGGCGCTTATATTGCTGCCGTATTTCATGTGCTTACGCATGCTTTTTTCAAAGCGCTTTTATTCTTGGGCAGTGGTAGTGTTATCCATGCTATGGGGGGCGAACAAGATATTCGTAAAATGGGCGGACTCTCTGGTAAGTTGAAAGTTACTTATGTTACCTTCTTAATTGGATGTCTCGCTATTGCAGGACTTCCTCCATTGAGTGGATTTTTCTCTAAGGATGCTATCCTCTTGAGTACCTTCCTGCATCAGCCACTCCAATACGGAGTTGCTTTGTTTACTGCTTTTCTGACTGCATTCTATATGTTTCGTTTGTTATTCTTGACTTTTCATGGTTCATTTCGAGGTACAGCCGAACAACAAGCGCATTTGCATGAGAGCCCTGCTTTAATGACCATCCCGCTTATAGTATTGGCATTGCTCTCTGTGGTGGGTGGATGGATTGGTATACCTGCTGTATTAATGCATGAGGCAGATTGGTTAGGTTCTTTCTTGGCCCCCGTTTTGAGTTCCTCCACGCACGAAGTGTCTCATGCCACAGAATGGATGTTGATGTCTCTTTCTGTGGGCGGGGTATTACTTACTATTGGATTTGCCTGGTTTCTTTTTCGTAATTACACCGAGAAAGAATCAAAAGGACTATTACAGTTTTTTGAAAATAAATGGTATGTGGATGAACTGTATGACCGATTAGTGGGAAGACCTATTTCTTATATCGGCCGTTTGTTGAAGGAATGGATTGAGCCTCGCTTTATCGATGCATTGGTCAACGGGGCTGGCAAAACAGTGCAATTAGCCGGAAGACAAATACGGTTTTTGCAAAGTGGGCAGATTGGAAGTTATGTGTTGTTGATGGTGCTCGCCATGGTGGGAGTCCTTTTGATTCAATTTTTTATTAGAAAGTAAAAGCGTAAGACGTAAAAATATGGTTGTTCTATTATTACTCTTGATTCCGTTGATTGGCGCCTGTTTTCTCTTTTTATATAAGGGAGACCATCGGTTTGCTTCTGCTGCGGCACTTCAGGTTTCCTTTGCATCATTACTGGTCATGGGAGCCCGTCTCTTTTATTGGAATACACCCGAGATGCTTACTTTTTCTGCACCCTGGTTAACTTCACTGGGTAGTTCTTTCTCCTTGCAAATGGATGGCTTGGGTACTATGCTTAGTTTGCTCACTACTATTTCTTATTTCTTACTATTCTGGTATCTAAAGGGTCGAACCATTGAAAAACCGGCTGCATTTTTTGGTTGGTTGTTGTTGGCGCAGGTGGGTATGTTGGGTGTTTTTCTATCCATAGATTCCTTGCTGTTTTACTTCTTCTGGGAGCTGGCTTTAATACCCATGTATTTTCTAGCTTCTCAGTGGGGTGGAGCTAAGCGAATTCCGGTTACGTTCAAATTCTTCATCTATACGTTTTTAGGATCTGTGTTTATGCTGATTGGCATTTTGTATTTACAGTCTAAAACAGCCGATCATTCATTTGCGCTAGAAAGTATCAAGAAAATCAGATTAAGTAACGAGCAGCAATCTTGGATGTTCTGGCTTTTCTTTATTGCCTTTGCTATTAAGCTTCCCGTGTTTCCTTTTCATACTTGGCAACCGGATACATATGAGGAATCGCCCACTCCCGTAACCTCCATACTAAGTGCTGTAATGGTTAAGATGGGTATTCTTGGATTATTACGTTGGCTATTACCCCTATTCCCAATTGCATCTTATATGTGGGGTGATGTGGTCATGTCGCTGGCGGTTGTAGGTATTGTATATGCATCCTTATTAGCTATGCAACAGTCTGATTTGAAAAGATTGATTGCCTATTCTTCCATTGCGCATATTGGGCTGATGACGGCGGGAGCCTTTGCATTAAACAATATGGCCTACCAAGGTCTCCTACTACAGTTATTCACCCATGGTATCAATATTCTTGGTATGTGGATTCTTGCTGATATTATTGAACGTAAAACAGGAACTCGTACCCTTGATTCGCTCGGTGGCATAGCCCAACAATCTCCTACGCTGACCATTTTCTTTGTGATCATTGCGCTGGCTAATATTGCGCTACCGCTTACCAATGCATTTGTAGGAGAATTTCTTCTCTTCAATGGCATTTTGGCAACACCCTCTAATTATTATTGGGTTTTTGCGGCTGTGGGAGGATTGGGTATTATCCTTTCTGCTGTTTACACGCTCAAAATGATACGAGCCATATTTTATGGCGAACCTAATACGATCACGAATAAGCCTATTCAGTTGGAGTCACATGAAGTGATGGCATTAAGTGTTATTGTGGGTTTAATTTTATTCTTTGGGGTATATCCTCAACCTCTCTTAGATATGACGGCTGATTTTTCTAAAGAATTATTTAGCCAAACTGATATAACCTCCTTATTTCGCAAATCCTAAGCATCCACTATGAACGCGTTACTTATATCTGCAATACTTGGAGTTTTATTAATGCTCAGCAGTGTGTTTATAAAAAATAAATCACTCATACATGTGCTGGCCTTGATAGGATTGGCAATTTTGTTCATCCTAAATCTGGCAGAGATCAACGGGTGGTTGCTTTTTGAAATTGATGTGAAGGGAATGCTTCGTTTTGATCGATATGCATTGGTAATGAATGCAATCATGCTGGCTTCACTTTTCTTTTATCTCTTGTTAAGTGGACGAACAATGGAAAAAGTGGGTCCTCATTATGCAGATTATCTGGCCTTACTCTTTTTTATCTGTGCAGGATTATTTATGGTTACGGGCTATGCATCTTTATTGATTCTTTT
>CAINBK010000122.1:0-1652 GCA_903846615.1 uncultured Bacteroidota bacterium | reverse complement strand
GGGCGATTTTATACTTACAAAAAGTGTATTGCTGATGTTGTTATTTGCCATTCTTATGGTAGCAGCTTCTTTCTCAATGATTCGTGATCAAAAGACTGCGGCCATTGATGCATCCAAATCATCAACCTTTAATTATCCGCTGATTCTTATCGAAGGGGCCGTCGTAGGATTATTAACGGGTTTGGTTGGCGCAGGCGGAGGCTTTTTGATAATTCCAGCACTTGTACTACTTACAGGACTACCCATGAAACAAGCCGTAGGCACTTCATTACTGATCATTGCAGCTAAATCACTGATTGGATTTACCGGCGATTTAAGCGAACAATCCATTGACTGGACACTACTGGGTTTTGTTACAACCATGGCAGTGATTGGCATTATCCTGGGCAATCAGCTTAGCAAGAAAATAGACGGGAACAAGCTTAAAAAAGGATTTGGCTGGTTTGTGTTGGCAATGGGTATTTATATATTGGTGAAAGAGAGTTGGAGTGCTGGTCACTAATAGATGTGACAAGAATCACGTTCGCTCAAAATGAATTTCCGAAATTTGCATTTGTACAGATAAAACACGTGTTATGAAAGTTGAACAAATTTATACCGGATGTTTAGCACAAGGCGCCTACTACATTGAAAGTAATGGGGAGGCGGTAGTAATTGATCCACTTCGTGAGGTAGAGCCTTACATTCAAAAAGCTGCCCGTAATGGTGCAACTATAAAATATGTACTGGAAACGCATTTTCATGCTGATTTTGTTTCCGGTCACCTCGACCTGAGTAAAAAAACAGGCGCCCCCATTGTATACGGGCCCAACGCAAATCCTGCCTTTGATGTGATTATTGCCAAAGATGGCCAGGAGTTCAAAGTAGGTGCACTCACATTAAGAGTTTTGCATACACCTGGACACACCATGGAGAGCACCTGCTACTTGTTATTAGACGAACAGGGCACACCGACTGGCTTATTCTCAGGTGATACACTTTTCATAGGAGATGTAGGTCGTCCAGATCTGGCACAAAAAGTAGCGAGTGATTTAACACAAGAAAAATTAGCTGGCTATCTTTTTGATTCACTCCGTAATAAAATTATGCCGTTGCCCGATAGCGTGATTGTATATCCTGCACATGGAGCAGGTAGTGCTTGCGGAAAAAATATGAGCAAGGAAACTACGGACACATTGGGGAATCAAAAGAAAAACAATTATGCCTTACGGGCGAACATGACTAAAGAGGAGTTTATCAAAGAAGTAACTGAAGGATTAGCAGCACCTCCGGCCTATTTCCCCTTGAATGTGATGATGAATATTCAAGGATATGAAAGTATTGACAAGGTGTTGGAGCGCGGTCAACAAGCCATGAGTCCTGAAGCCTTTGAAGCGGCCGCCAACGAAACGGGTGCCTTGATTCTAGATACACGCGCACCGCAGACATTTGCAGCAGGTTTTGTACCGAATTCAATCAATATTGGAATAGACGGCCAGTTTGCTCCTTGGGTTGGTGCGATGATCCCCGATATCAAACAAGAAATTTTATTGGTTTGTGATGAAGGCCGCGAAGAGGAAGTTGTTACACGTTTAGCGCGTGTAGGATATGACCATACCATTGGCTATTTGAAAGGCGGATTTACAGCTTGGAAACAAGCCGGTAAAGAGATT
>CAINBK010000121.1:0-11256 GCA_903846615.1 uncultured Bacteroidota bacterium | reverse complement strand
GTACTGTCCAGCTGGAATTTTAAACACACGGTTGAACAAAAACTCTCGGAGACGGGTGTAAGTAGCTGTATTTTGCTGCGACCACTGCGCAAATCCTTCGGGGTCGATTCCTTCAGAAAATAGCCACTGATCATAGGCTTCAAAAAGTCCGGATTGTAATAATTGTCGCTGGTGTTCAAAAAGCTTAAATGGATAAGTAGCTCCGTATTTACTGAACCAGTCCAATACAAATCTTGTTCTGATCATGGTTAATGTCTCCCGATTCAGCCCTTGACGAGATGGTCCGGAGGCATTATCCAGAATCTGAAATGCCTGTTGGGTAAAAGCTCCGGATTTTTTCCCAGGCTGATAGGCTTGCTTCGTAAGTAGTTGCTGATATTGTTCAAAAAGAATTTTTTTCATGTTGCGCGCACGATCACTGCGACTCTCCATATTGATATAGATCTCTGCATATAATAAAGCCCAGATGGGTTCATTAATTTTTGAATAGTGCAAGGCAGCATTGTAATAGTTGCCCCCATACGATGGATCTGCTTGTATGCCATCTTCCCAACAAGCTATGGCGCGTCCGTCTTTATTCGAAGAACGAAGTTCGCCCCATTCACTATATAGAGGCCCACTAGCTGGAAATTTCTTAATTCCTTTTTGATACAGTTGTTCGCACTCTTTTACTTCTTCCAGTGCTTTCAATACGTTACCTGCCAATTGAAAACAAACCACATCAGCATCTGCACGCTGCGTAAGTGCCAACGCTAATTCTTTTGCACTGGCAAACTCGCGTTGTAATGTCAGGGAAAGGATCAGATCTTTTTCTAATTCCAGTGCTTTAGGAAAATCACGAAGACCCTGACGAAGTACGATGACTGCATTAGCATGATCACCTCTGTTGTTATAATCACGGGCTGTTTGTTGTAGCTGTTTGATCGAAGACTGTGAGAAACCAATCAAGCTACACATGCACAATGCTAAGAGAAAGTAAATCTGCTTTTTCATACCTCGTAGTCCTTATATCAAATGTGTTAATAAGCCATCACGCAGTTTTGGTTCAAACCAAGTGCTTTTGGGGGGCATTACATTCCCGCTATCGGCAATGGCAAATAATTGTTCAATACTGACAGGGTAAAAACTAAAAGCAATTTTCATTTCTCCACTGTTCACTCTTTTTTCAAGCTCCGCTAATCCACGAATCCCACCCACAAAATCAATACGTTTATCGGTACGCTGATCTTCAATACCCAAGTGCTTTTGTAAAATCTGATTCGTAAAAATAGTTATATCCAATATGCCAATAGGGTCTGTTGTATAAGTGCCTTCGCGAGCTTCTAGCTGATACCATTTCCCTTCGAGATACATACCAAATACATGCAATTGTGTAGGACGAACAGCTACCGTCGAGGGCGAAATCGAAAAATCTTTTTCTAACAACTTGAGCAAAGAATCAGGGCTATGTCCATTTAGGTCTTTAATTACTCTGTTGTAATCTAAAATAGCTAATTGACTAGCCGGGAAAATAGTAGTTAGAAAAAAACGAGCGTCCTTACTATCTGATAATGCAGTAGCCACTTTGGCTGCAGAGGCAGCGCGATGATGACCATCGGCAATATAGGTGCAAGGAACTTGCTCTGCAAATAGTGAAGTAATTTCTTGCACCGTCTTTGAATCATTTACACACCAAATCGTATGTTGAATACCATCATTAGCTGTAAAATCAAAAAGAGGTGCATGTGAACTACGCCAATTTTCAATGCATTGATTCATGGCGTCTACATCCCGGTACGCTAAAAAAACATTTCCGGTTTGTGCACGAATTGTACGCATATGGTCAATTCGATCTTTTTCTTTTTCAGGACGGGTGAACTCGTGCTTTTTGATTAAATCATTTTCATAATCGTCCACCGAGGAAACGCAGACTAATCCAGTTTGACTGCGTCCGTTCATCACTAATGTATAAATATAATAGCAGGCAGTTTCTTCTTGTACCAGTATGCCTTCATTGCGCAAGCGGTTTAAATTTTCCAATGCCTTATCATAAACCACCTGGCTATGCGTATCGATGTAAGGATCCAGATCAATTTCTGATTTGGTTACCTGTAAAAAAGAAAGGGTATTTCCCTTTGCTTCTACACGTGCCTCCTCACTATTTAAAACATCATATGGTCGTGCAGCTACTTGTGCCGCGTGCGCAGGAGTTGGACGAAGTGCTTTGAAAGGTTGAATGGCAGACATATTAGCCTTTTTTATTTGCGAATGAACGCATGAATGAAGTAATCGCTTGAACTGATTCAAGGGGCAATGCATTATAGAGTGATACGCGGAAGCCGCCTACGCTACGATGTCCTTTAATGCCCACCATTCCTTCTTGTTCCGCGGCTGTCAGAAATTCTTTTTCCAATTTGGGGTCCTGCATTAAAAATACCGCATTCATTATACTACGGTCTTCTTTGGCAACGGGCCCATAAAAAAGAGGTAAAGCATCTAATGTGTCGTAAAATAATTTTGCTTTCGCTTTATTTTTTTGTTCTATAGCAGCCACACCGCCTTGTTCTTTTAACCAGCGAAGGGTGAGCAAGATCACATACACTGCAAACACGGGTGGGGTGTTGAGCATGCTTGCTTCTTTAATATGTAATCGATAATCCATGAAGGCAGGTATAGGACGATCGATTTTTCCAAGACAATTTTTATTTACAACTACCAGTGAAACTCCAGCAGGCCCAATATTTTTTTGTGCACCCGCATAGATTAAATCAAATTGATTGAAATCAAGCACGCGGCTCATGATATCGCTACTCATGTCTACCACTAAGGGCATTCCACAATTTGTTGGGAACTGGTGCCACTGCGTACCTGCGATAGTTTCATTCGAGGTTAAATGCAGATAAGCGCCTGGAGTAGCGAGATCTAATTTCTTTGGAATGGTAGTATGACCGGTATATAAGGAAGAGCCTGCAATGTGTACATTGCCAAATAAGCCCGCTTCTTTGATTGCTTTTTCTGACCAGGTTCCGGTCTCGGTGTAATTAGCTGTTTGATTAGCCCCTAATAAATTCATGGGCACTTGTACAAATTGAAGCGTAGCGCCGCCATGTAAAAACAGCACCTCATGCGCTTCATCTAATTGCATTAATTCTCGCACCAATGCTCTAGCTTCTTCCATGACGGGAGTAAACAAAGAAGTTCGGTGTCCAATTTCTAAAATGGAAAGTCCTGATCCATTGAAATCTAATAGCGCTTTGCTGGCTTCCTCTAAAACTGATTTTGGAAGAATGGAGGGCCCTGCATTGAAATTATGGAGAATCATCGGGGCAAATGTAAGCCAACCTGTCCTTGTTCCATCCTTGTTGTAGTAATTCAAAGGCTGCTTTTTCCTCCGGTGTAAATTGTTGTTGTGCCAACGACATCAAGGAGGGTTGCCCAGCTTGCACCCAAGCCGTGATCCAGAATGAAGCAACGGCCTTGATTGATTCCTGCATTCTTCGTTCAATCATTCCTCGTAACAAACGATTATAGGCTAGGGAATAGGCGCGTGCGTATTGTTTGACTAGCACACCACTTCGTTCTTCAAAACTATATTGTTGGCCTAACGGAAATTTTCCGGCCAACCACTTTTCGGTTCGTAATACAGTATCAGCGGCGGCTGCACTTTGCAAAACGCGTTCCCATATAAAGGACATGGGATCAGCAATCCAATTGGCTTTTCCCACCATAAAATCCCAATCTGATTCGGCTAGTAATTCCGGAATTCTGCTCTCCCAAAAACCATGAATCCCCCGCTGTCCGGTTTTTTGTCCATTGTGATTGCTGCAGGCATGTAAGGGAACATGTGCATCAGAAATATAGTGCCCTAGCTCGGCCGATAGTTTTAAGATTGAAAAGAGGTCCTGTTTGATAAATGCCTGCGTTAATCGATAAAGCATCGTTTCTATCCACCACGGTACAATGCCGTAGCGATTCAAACTATCTTCTCCACACTCCGCAACTGCCTGTTTCCATCCCCGGGGTAATGAAAGGTAGGGAGCAGGACCATACTGGTCCATATCAATATAATGACGCGGGCCTTCTTCCTTAACTTGATATCTTCTCTTGTCAGGATCTACGGCATGTTCTTCAATAAAGGAAAGTTGTTTTTTGTAAAGCACCAGCATTTCGGGGGGCAATAAAAAAACAGCAATCCGATTTATCTTTTTATGTGCATAAAATCCCCAGCACCATCCGGTCAAGGGAATAACCAGACAGACTGGAATCAATATCCAGCGAAACATAACATCAATTTTTAGGAAAATCTACGCGTGTGAGGAATGCTCTGCATCCAGATCAACAACACCGCCTGTTACAGCGTATTTCATGGCTTCTCCCGAGGAAATCTTATCTATTTTTCGAACTTTATCACGAGGGAGAATATAAAGTTGTCCGGCAAAATTGTAACCCTGTGGTACATAGACCGCTACTTTATCGCTACCTAGTTCAAATTTTTCCATTTCCTCGTCAGTCAGAAATCCTACGATCCAAACATCGGGACCAAAGACATTGGCAAGAACAGCACGATTGAATTTTCGTTTATTCCCTGCAAACGCCTCAAAAAAATCACGGGTTGAAGTATAAATCAACTTGACACCCGGAGTTCTTTCCATCCATTGATCAAAAAGCTGAAGAACTCCTCCCATCAGGAAATTAGAACTGACCCAGCCTACCACTACCACACTTGATATTATTAATAAGAACCCCAACCCTGGTACATTCAAATAGGGTCGCAGAATGCTGTCCACTTTTTCAAATAGCCAGTATAGTGCATATCCCGTAATGGCGATGGGGGCCAAAATAACCAGCCCCTGGATAAAGTAGCCAGCCACCCGTTTGACGGGGCTCCGAAAAGGTCTTTTGGGGTCCATAGGGGGTATTTGAAGCTAAATTACTACAATCCAAGCCCCTTCCGCCCTGGTTTTTGACCAGATTTCAAGGGATTTTAACAAAAGAAACTTTGAAAACGCTAAAAGTTTCCATAGTTTTGCGGCCCCAAATCAACGTATGGAACCTAAAAATCGAATTGCAGAGAAGGCAGAGGAGCTGTACATGCGTTTTGGCATACGCTCCGTTTCCATGGAAAACATGGCCGAGGCGCTGGGTATGAGCAAAAAAACACTCTACCAATATTTTGCAGATAAGGACGAACTCGTGGTTGAAGTGGTAAAGCGCCACACCGATGTGGTTCGTCAGCAATGCGAACAAATTGCTCAGGAAGCGCAGGATGCGATCCATGAAATTTTTCTGATCATGGAACGGGTGATGGAGGATTTCCGGAATATGAACCCGATGGTATTATTTGATCTTCAGAAATACCATCCATTAGGGTTTCAGCGATTTAATGAATACAAGAATCAATTCCTCCTCGATTTTATTCGTTGCAATATTCAGCGAGGTATTCGCGAGGGTTTATACCGGGACAATATCCAATTAGAAATTATTAGTCGTTATCGATTGCAATCGATGATGATTCCTTTTGATATTAATGTGTATCCGCCAACTCAGTTCAATATGGCGGAGACGGCTCAATTAATTGCAGAAAATTTCACCTACGGGTTGGCTACGGTACAAGGGCACCAATTAATTCAGGATTACCAGGAAAAAAGAAAAAATAAATGAAGATGAATAAATCAAAAGCGATTTTGTTAGGCGTTGTGGCTGCACTGGGGATTAATCAAGTGTATGCGCTCGATACACTTCGCGTGGCGGAACATGCTTTTACCGCACAACAAGCCGTGGATTATGCTATGAAGAATAATGTGCAGGTAAAAAATGCATTACTGGGTATAAAGTTGCAGCAAGAAACAAATCGTCAGGTTACCTCCGCGGCCTTTCCTCATATCAATGGAAGTATCAGTACCACTGCTAATCCCAATGTAGCTACACAGGTTATTCCAAACTTTATTTCTCCGGCTACTTATCAGGTATTGATTGAAAAAGGAGTGAAAGATGGAAACGGAAACCCCATCAATATGCCGCCTGATTTTGGATTTATTTCTGCTCAATTCGGCACTCGATACAGTGCTAATGCGGCCGTAAGTCTCAATCAAATACTTTTTGACGGGCAAGTATTTGTGGGGCTACAAGCACGTAGAGCCGCCATGGATTTTGCCGGTAAAAATGCAGAACTAACGGCTGAAATTATCAAGGCTAATGTATTGAAAGTGTATTATCAGTTGGTGGTGAGCCGTACACAATTGGAGTTGTTGGATTCCACCATTGCTTTTGTTCAAAAGAACTTAGCAGACACGCGCGTACTCTATCAGAATGGATTTCGCGAAAAGTTAGATATAGATCGTGTAGCCGTACAACTGGCTAATCTGCAAACTGAAAAGAATAAAGCGCTTGCGATGGTCTCCAATGGATACTATGGATTAAAAGTATTAATGGGTATGCCTGTTTCTGATCAATTAACACTTACGGATACACTGACTCCTGAAATGATTAAAGACGGAATGCTGGATTCTGAGTCTTATGATTACAAGGACCGTAAAGAATTTCAATATGCCGACCTCGGCAGAAAATTGGGTGAGTATAATATTCGTCGATATAAGCTCAGTCAAATTCCAACCTTGGCACTGAATGGTGTGTATGCAAAGAATGCACAACGCAATACTTGGAATTTTCTAAATCAGGATCAACGCTGGTTTACCATCTCCAATGTTACTGTAGCACTTACGATGCCACTGTTCAATGGATTTGTGACGCGTTCAAAAATTACACAAACAAAGATTGAATTAGAACGAACGCGTAATGAAATCGAAGGGCTCAAACGTACCATCGACAGTGAAGTGGCCACTTCAAAAAATAATTTTCAATCAGCCATCAGCCGAATGGATTTTCAAAAACAAAATGTTGAGCTCGCTGCCAATGTGTATCAGCAAATCAAGAAAAAGTACGAGCTGGGGCTGGGTTCACAAACTGAGATCAATTTAGCGCAGAACGAATGGAAGGCTGCGCAAACTAATTATACTACGGCACTTGCTGATGCTATTATTGCACGCATTGATTGGCTTAAAGCAACTGGAAAACTATAAACCACTGAAAATTTAAACTATGAATACGTTATCAACTCGTTCCCTTTTCTTTTTACCACTTATTCTCTTAGTTGCCTGTGGAGGTCCGCAAGAAAAAAATGGGGATGCCGCACAGCTTCGTAAAAAGATTGAGGAAGTAAAAAAAGAGAAAGTCACCTTAGAAAATACATTACGTGAGCTCGAACAGCAATTAGCGTTGGCGGATCCTAGTACAGCACGTTCTGCTTTTTTAGTATCAGTTGATACGTTGGTAAAAGGTGCTTTCGCGCACTACATCGACTTGCAAGGTCGTGTTGAAGCGGAGGACATGGCCTATGTGGCTCCATCCGGTATGGGTGGTGTAATCAAGGCTGTTTATGTAAAACTTGGACAACGTGTCAACAAGGGACAGACCTTATTGAAACTAGACGATGCCGTAGCCAGACAACAATTGACTGCTGCACAACAACAAACCGGTATGTTGAAAGCAAGACTGGAGCAGGCACAAACTATTTTACAGCGTTACGAAAACTTATGGAAACAAAATATTGGTGCCGAGATTAGTGTGGTCAATGCCAAAGCAGATGTGGAGGCGTTAGCGGCTCAATTACGTGCCGCACAAGCACAAGTAGGAATGGCCCAGGAGCAGGTGAATATGACTAGTGTAAAAGCAGAGATTAGCGGAGTAATCGATGAGTTAAATGTAAAAGTGGGCGAACTCTATACACCGCAGGCAGCCGCTACTCCTGGTATGGGAATCCGTATTGTCAATAACAGCCGTTTGAAAGTAGTAACTAATGTTCCAGAGAATTATATTGGACGTGTAAAGAAAGGTACCACTGTGGACGTAAAGGTGCTCGAGAGTGGAAAAGAAAACTTTACATCAAAGCTCGATGTGGTGGGAGAATCCATTAGCGCAGTTACGCGTTCCTTCAACGCGGAAGCTATCATTCCAGCTAATGCAGTATATAAGCCGAATCAAACAGCAAATGTGCGCATCCTTGATTACAAGACAGATAGCACTATTGTAGTGCCGTTGAATACCGTACAGCGTGATGAGAAAAGCCGATATGTGTACGTGGTTGAGCAAAAAGGAAATAGTTTGATTGCTCGCAAAAAGATTGTTACTACTGGCGAAGCATATGGAGGACAAATTGAAATTAAATCCGGACTGGAGCAAGGGCAAGTGTTGATTACCCGTGGGTTTCAAAATGTCTATGACGGACAGACTGTAAAAGCTGCTCAATAATCGCCACCACACAAATAATTAATTATGTCAAGTTTCCAGGAAAAGATTGTTAATAAAATAAAAGAATTTGGTCCGACCAGTTGGGCCATTGACAATCGTACGGCTATATATATTATAGCCATCTTGATTTCTCTCTTTGGATATATCAAGTTTACCACCTTACCTAAAGAGCAGTTCCCCGATGTGGTGTTCCCTACCATTTCGGTGACTACGGTCTATGTAGGTAATTCGCCCAAGGATATTGAAAACTTGGTTACACGCCCTATTGAAAAGCAGTTGAAAGGGATTAGTGGGGCCAAAGTCAATAAGATTACCAGTACTTCTCAAACTGATTATTCTTTGATTGTAATTGAGTTTGATACGGATGTTAAAAGTGAAGTGGCCAAGCGTAAGGTTAAAGATGCCGTAGATAAATCCACCAAAGATTTACCCACTGATTTAACGAGTCAACCTGATGTGCAGGAGTTTTCGTTTAGTGAAATGCCAATTTTGTTTGTAAACATTAGTGGCGATTTTGATCCGATAAAACTCAAGGAATACGCAGACAAGATTCAGGATAAGGTGGAAGAGATGCCATCTATTACACGGGCAGAGATCGTGGGTGCTCCTGAGCGCGAGATCCAGGTTAATGTCGATCCTTATCGGATGACTACTGCCAAGGTAAGTTTCATGGATATTGAAAATGCTATTGTTCGTGAAAACATGGACATAACTGGTGGACAGGTGGATGTGGGGAATATGAAACGAACATTGCGTGTAAAGGGTCAGTTTCGCGAGGCAGCTGATATGGGAACCATTGTGGTTCGAAGCTCTGCGCGCGGTGCCTCCGTTTATTTGCGTGATGTGGCTGATATCCGTGATACGGTAAAGCAGTATGAAAGTTTTGCACGGTTAAATGGTAAAAACGTAGTAACACTCAATATTGTAAAACGTGCCGGTGAAAATTTGATCACCACGGCAGACGGAGTAAAAACTATTCTTGCTGAGATGCGGGATAAGCAGGAGTTGCCACAGGATTTGAAAGTAGACTTTACCGGGGATCAGAGCAAGGGTACAAAAACCTCATTCAATGAGCTGATCAACACTATCATCATTGGTTTCATATTAGTATTGTTGATCCTGATGTTCTTCATGGGCGTTACCAATGCCTTCTTTGTGGCCTTGAGTGTACCGTTGAGTGTGTTTGTGGCCTTTATGTTCTTACCAGTGGCCGATGCAATTGTAGGAGGAAGTGTAACGCTCAACTTTATCGTATTATTCGCGCTCTTGTTTGGTCTGGGTATAATCGTTGATGATGCTATTGTGGTAATTGAAAACACACACCGGATATTTAATAATGGAAAAGTTCCTATTATCAAGAGTGCCAAGGAAGCGGCCGGAGAAGTATTTATTCCGGTATTAGCTGGTACGGCAACCACTTTGGCTCCGTTCTTCCCTTTATTATTTTGGAAGGGGATTATCGGAAAGTTCATGATCTATCTTCCTACGATGCTGATTCTAACTTTAGCAGCTTCGCTCGTAGTGGCATTTATTTTCAATCCAGTTTTTGCAGTAAGTTTCATGAAGCCTGAGATTAAGGATGATTCAAAACCTAAATCACTAGTTTTTCGGCAGAAATGGTTTTGGGTATTTGTGATCGCTGGTATTTTATTGCATGCGGTTGGTTTTGCCGGGACAGCAAATTTCTTATTATTCCTGGCCATCTTAATGGTACTGCATGCTTATTTCTTGCAAGATTTGATTTGGAAATTTCAGCACAGTACACTTCCTGCGCTCATGAATCGTTATGAGAAATTATTACGTTGGATTTTAGTAGGGAAACGTCCTGTAAAAACATTTGCTTCTCTATTTGTACTCTTTATTATCTCCATTGTTTTATTGATGCTCCGTGGAAATAAAATGACCTTCTTCCCCAGCGGCGATCCCAATTTTGTCTATGTCTATGCTAAATTGCCGGTAGGAACTGCTGTAGAATATACTGATAGTGTAACTCGTGTGTTAGAGAATCGTGTGATGAATGCATTGGGTGATCAACAACCTGGCAAGGAGGGTAGTATTGTAGAAAGTGTGATTAGCAATGTGGCCGTAAGCGCCAATAATCCACGTGATAATAATCGAAGTGTTCAACCGCATTTGGGCCGTATTCAAGTTTCCTTTGTTGAATTTGAAAAAAGACATGGAAAGTCCTCTGCACCTTTTTTAACAGCTATTCGTGAAGCAGTACAGGGTATTCCTGGATTAGATGTGGAAGTAGATCAGGAGACCGATGGTCCACCTACTGACCCACCGGTGAATATAGAAATTGCCGGCGATGATTTTGACGAACTCACTAAAGTGGCCACTCACCTTTTACAATATCTGGACACTAACAGGGTAGAAGGTATTCAAAGTTTGAAAGCGGATGTGGATCTGAATAATCCAGAGATCACTATTAATGTAGACCGCAGTAAAGCTATGATGGAAGGAGTGAGTACTGCGCAAATTGGAATGGCATTACGTACTGCACAATTTGGTAAAGAGGTAAGCAAAATCAAAGATGGTGAGGACGAATATAAAATCCAGCTTCGTTATCAAGCGGATCGTCGTACCAGTGTAGATGACTTATTAAATACCCGGATTGTTTTCATGGATATGAACACCATGCAAGTGAAATCAATTCCGTTAGGTGCTGTAGCTTCAGTTGAGTATACTAATACAGCCGGAGGTATCAAGCGTAAAAATGTACGTCGGACTATACAATTGCAAAGCAGTGTGGCAGATCCTACCTTGGTTACAGGTATCAATGCAGCGCTCAAAGAAAGAATAGAAGCGTTCCAATCTATCACCAGTATTTCTCCTGACATCACAATTCGTCAACAAGGACAAAGTGAACAGGAAAAAGAAACACAGGCTTTTCTGGGTACTGCCATGTTAATGGCCATCGGAATTATTTTTCTGATTCTGGTACTACAGTTCAATAGCATGAGTAAG
>CAINBK010000120.1:0-5270 GCA_903846615.1 uncultured Bacteroidota bacterium | reverse complement strand
ATACAATAAATACAGGTACGAAATACCAGTAATGCCATGCCGAAGTTGTCAGAATAGTACCCAGATTTTCTTCATTGGCAAATTCCCGAACTACGGTTGCTGTTGTACGACGAAGTGTAAAGGGAAAGTATACCATATCGGCACAGTTCACCAGCAAGGCTAGCCCATTGGTGCAAATGAAAATTCCGCGGGCAAATCGTTGAAAATACTGTTGATATCGGATCCGCAAAGGTGCTGCCTGCAAAAGGACATATAGAGAGTTTATGTAACAAACTGCTGCGATGTCAAAACGAAGGCCACCCCATAAAATCGGCCCCCAATCCGAAGGCTGCAGGGATTGAAAAGCGGTGTGATTGAAAAGAAAAAAAGCAAATCGGGTTAACCAAAGTAATAAAAGAGCCCAGCCTACCCTTAATACAATGGCAGTGTATTGATCTACTACAACTTTGTTATTTACAAGCCTGCTCATTCGTCTGCTAAAATAACGTTTAAGTTAAGATGTAGTCCTCTATATTCGCATAAACAACCATGTATGCGCACATTGCTGTTCTTATTCCTATTTACTCCATTGACGCTACTAGCTCAAGAGAAGCTTCCAGCCGTAGTAATCAAATCAATTGCGGGTAAAGAAATAAATACGGAATCCTTCCAAAATAGCGATAGACCCTTGGTAATCAGTTTTTGGGCAACCTGGTGCAAACCCTGTTTACAAGAATTAGATGCGTTCAATGATTTGACAGAAACATGGAAAAAAGAAACTCCGGCTCGGATTATTGCAATATCCATAGACGATAGTCGCACGGCATCAGGCATCAAAAAAACAGCAGGATTGCATGATTGGAGTTTTGAGGTTTTTTGGGACGAAAATCAAGATCTCAAAAGAGCACTAAATATTTCTTTAATCCCTCACACATTAGTGATAGACAGAAAAGGAGTAATTGTCAAACGTTACACCGCTTATGTACCTGGTAATGAAGAAAAAATACTGAGCCTCCTCAAAACACTATAAAATGAGAATAGTTCTCTTTTCAGTTGTGCTATTCATGAATTTAGCAGCCTTTTCGCAAAAAAAAGGTTTTTTCAAGGAAAGTAAATTAAATGGCAGTCTTGAAACCAATAACCAATATTACCTCAATAATAAGCGAGGGAATATTCTGGCTCCAGAAAAAAGATTTGCTTCCAATACTTATCTGACCGCAAACTACCAATACAAAGGCTTTAGAGCAGGAATCCAAGTTGAAGGCTATAATCAAGCCTTACAGGGTTTTCCTACTCGCTATGAAGGAAACAAGTTGGTAAGACGCTATATTCGGTATACCAATAAAAAAATTGATGTACACGTAGGTAATTTTTTCGAACAGTTTGGAAATGGTTTAGTTTTTCGGGCTTTTGAAGAAAGAAGCTTAGGGTTAGACAATAACATCGATGGACTTGGTATTCGCTACTCCCCTTTTCAATCATTGAAAATAAAAGCAATTTGGGGACGCCCCCGCACTTTTATGGAGCGCTCTCCTGGGGAAGTAATAGGCGGTGACCTTGAGTGGTCCCCCATCAACCGAGAGAAAGATGGCAACACACAGTTATTACAGCTTGGAACCAGCTATGTCAAAAGATTTATGCGCTACTATGGTGCCGACCCTAAGTTTCCGCAACAAGTAGAATCTTTTGCAGCTCGATTGAATGGACAATACAATGCATTCAACTTTTCAGCAGAATGGGTGCATAAATCAATTGAAGCCAACTTCCCTAATGATTACATAAAAAAGAAAGGCTTGATCTTATTTTTAAAAACCGGATGGCAAGACCCTACTAATAGAATGGGAGTTCAGCTACAATTTCGTCGCTTAGAAAACGCAGACTTTAAAGGGAATTTCAATTCAAGTGATGCGGTAGCCTCCATTAACTATACACCAGCACTGACTAGACAACATACCAACCTATTAGCGAATATTTATCCGCATTCCATTCAACCCATCGGTGAAATTGGAGGCATGGCTGATTTTTTTATTCGCTTTAAAAAGAACACACCGCTGGGTGGGAAGTATGGCACGCGAATCGATATTAACTATTCTAATTATCATGCATTGGATAGTACGCGTGTTACTACCGGCGAGGGTTTTATCAGTAAACGAATCATTGCATTTGGAAAAACAAAACTATTCAGGGACCTCAATCTGATTATTGACAAGCGATGGACTAAAGATTATAAGACCCTCTTAACATTCATCAACCTGTTCTACAACCGCACCATTTTACAAGGTGGTCCCTATGGAGACGTTCGCGCTACCCTGGTGGTAACGGACCATTATATTAAAATCAATAAAAAATACCAGCTACGGCTAAACGCCGAGCACATGTGGGTGAATAGTGACGAACGGAATTGGGCGGGTTTGTTGACAGAGTGGAGCTTTCCCAATGGACTATCCCTCTTTGTAAGTGACATGACCAACTATCAAACCTACAAAATGCATTATTATAACGTAGGATTCGCACTCTCTAAGAATAAACAGCGAATACAACTAAGCGCTGGTCAACAAAGAGCAGGCCTCCTCTGTGTGGGAGGCATTTGCCGCTTTGTTCCTTCGTATAATGGATTCAGTCTAAACTATACGCTGAATTTCTAAAGAGCTACTTTAGAAATTCTGAGTCTGACCCACAATTACATCTTGTGCATTGAGAACTTGCGTACTGCTGGTAGATCCAGTATCATTGATAACCAAGGCAACAATTTTACCTTTGCCAGCAGCAATTCCAGTAACGTTTACAATTGTAGTATTTACATACTGTCCGTCTAAACCAGTATTGGCAACAGGAATAACATCTCCCTCCAAACTTGCAGTGATGGCACGTCTGAATACTCCATTATGTGTAAAGTTTGGCATTGGATTTCCTGCCGAATAATAAGGATGAGACTGATAGGAACTATTACCTGCCAGGTAATTCACCTGATTATATTTGAGCGCGTCTTCCACTAACATCAAAACCAGCTTTACATTTTTCTTGCTGAAATCACTTCCAAACTTCACAGTTGTTTTTAATGTACAGTCGGTGCCACTAAGTGTAGTCTCTAATTTAATACCCACATAGGATTCAGCAGCCACTGCAAAATCAATATTGCTGGCTAAGGTAGAAGAGCTCACCACAGTCTGACGGTTTACCAGACCCGTGGGGAAAGCATTAATACCATATTTGTTCATTAATGATAGAAAAGCACTGGAATGATAGGGATCAAATTGTCCGCCGGTAGGACCATAATGCATGCCCACAAAAATCAGCTTGGCGCCATGCTGCTGCTGTTTCTGCTCTAGGGTGTAAGTCATAAGTGGACACCATCCGCACCAGGTTCCCGTAAAATCCTCGACATAAGCTTTGCGGGTATAGGTTGTAGTAGTGGGGGTAGTACCACCGCCACCAGTTGTATCATCAGTTTTTTTCTTGCAACCCGTTAAAAAAAGTGCAATTCCAAGCACCAAGGTTGATAGAGCCAAGCGGGCTAATTTCATACAGTTGGTTTTAGCTTCTAAATGTATGATTTTTTAACTTTATCGCTCCTCAAAACAAAAAAGCCCTGGCTAAAAGCCAAGGCTTGATTTTGTTGTCGGGAGGACAGGATTCGAACCTGCGACCCCCTGGTCCCAAACCAGGTATTCTACCGGGCTGAACTACCTCCCGCCATCCTTTTCAGGAAGGGCTGCAAATATAGGAAATACTGACTTATTCTCAGGACAGAATATAGGCGATAATTATAATATGTCAATCTGTCAACCCCCTGATGGATGGAACAATTCTTGCGATAGTTGAGGAAACACAAAACCAAGTCCCATGATCAAGGAAAAAGGCACGATTTCGATTAACACGGAGAACATTTTCCCCATCATTAAAAAATTCCTTTACTCAGACCACGAGATTTTTTTAAGGGAGCTGGTCAGCAATGCCATCGATGCTACCCAAAAAATTAAACGCCTCAGTTCCCTGGGCCAGTACAACAAAGAGCTGGGAGAACTGACTGTTCAGATCAAAGTCAACAAAAAAAAGAAAACCATTACTATCTCAGATGCTGGATTGGGAATGACGGCTGAAGAGCTTAAAAAATATATCAATCAGGTGGCATTCTCCGGGGCTACCGAATTCATGGAAAAATTCAAAGAAGCCAAAGATGCCAATGAAATTATTGGGCGCTTTGGCCTTGGTTTCTATTCAGCTTTCATGGTGTCGGAAAAAGTAGAGATTCAAACCCTTTCTTACCAGGAAGGGGCAGAACCCGCCAAGTGGACTTGTGATGGAAGCACTGCTTTTGAAATTGCAGCGGGTAAAAGAGAAACTCGAGGAACCGATATCATTCTTTACGTCAACGAGGAATCTGCTGAATTCTTGGAGGACCATCGCATTCAACAGATCCTGGATAAGTATGCTAAATTTTTACCCGTTCCCATTCAATTTGGTACTAAATCAGAATCGGTAGAGGATGGAAAAGATGAAGAAGGGAAAACCAAATACAAAAGCATTGATGTTCCGAACATCATTAATAAAACTCAACCCATTTGGACAAAAGCACCCTCTGAATTAAAAGATGAGGACTACCTGAGCTTTTATAAAGAATTATATCCGTTTACCGAAGATCCATTGTTCTGGATTCATTTGAATGTAGACTACCCCTTCAATCTAACTGGTGTGCTCTACTTCCCCAAACTGAAAAATGATTTTGAAATCCAGAAAAACAAAATCAAATTATTCAGTCGCCAGGTATTTATCACCGACGAAGTAAAAGATGTAGTGCCTGAGTTTTTGATGCTGTTGCATGGCGTAATTGACTCTCCAGACATCCCTTTAAATGTGAGCCGTTCATTCTTACAAAGTGATAGCAATGTCAAAAAGATCAATAGCTACATCAGTCGTAAAGTAGCTGAAAAACTACAGGAGCTGTTTAATAAAGATCGCAAGGGTTATGAATCAAAATGGAATGACATTGGCCTCTTTGTAAAATACGGTGCCCTTTCTGATGAGAAGTTTTATGAAAAAGCAAAAGACTTTGTCTTACTAAGTAATACACAACAAGAGTTTTATACACCAGAGGAGTACAAGACAAAGGTGAAAGACTTTCAAACCGATAAAAATGGCCAATTAATTTGGTTATACACCGGTGATGCAGACCAACAGCACAGTTTTATTCAAAGTGCCCATCAACAGCAATACGATGTATTGTTAATGAACTCCCCTATCGATAATCACTTTATGCAACACCTCGAGATGAAATTGGAGAAAACCACGTT
>CAINBK010000119.1:0-2789 GCA_903846615.1 uncultured Bacteroidota bacterium | reverse complement strand
CTGATTGAGTTGATTTTTTATAAGTGCTAATGCTTGTGTAGGCATAGCTGACAACTGTTTGGCAAGTGTGAGTGCTTCTTCCTGTAATTGTTCGTCACTCACTGTTTTCCATATCAGTCCCATTTGCAGGGCATCAGCGCTGCCTACTTTATCGCCTAACATCATCAATCCGGCTGCGCGTTGCCATCCTACTAATCGAGGTAGAAAAAAACTGCCTCCTGAATCGGGCACTAATCCAATTTTTGAAAATGCCTGTATGAAGGAGGCGCTGTTATTCGCTATACATAAATCACAACTCAAGGCAATATTAGCCCCAGCTCCTGCTGCTACGCCATTCACAGCGGCCACCACCGGTTTTTGTAAAGAACGAATACGCGTGATAATAGGGTTGTAGTGTTCTTTCAATATACGTTGCATGCCGGGTCCCTGTGGGTCAACGACCTCGCCCAAATCTTGTCCTGAACAAAATGCCTTGCCTGCACCCGTAATCAATACAGCACGGCAAGCTGCATCCGCACATTGATCTAATGTGGCTTGTAGTTGCAAGGCCATTTCTCTGTTAAATGCATTGAATTTTTCAGGACGATTGAGTGTGATAACGGCCACCTGTTCCTTCATTTCAAATAAGATGGTTCCCATGCAAACTGTTTTAACGAAGTTAGGATTTGCTGTTTAGTGACATTTGAAATAATCAAAAGGCTCCCCACAGTCCTGGCATTGTAACAGCGCCTTGCAAGAGGTACTTCCAAATTCACTGAGTAAGCGAGTATGTTCGCTTTTACATTGTGGACAAGGAATACCATCGGAGGGGATGGCAAAACGTTTTTCAGGAGGGGCTATGCCGTATACTTTTAATTTTTCTTTTCCTTGTTCAGACATCCAATCGGTAGTCCAAGCTGGAGAGATCGAATGTTTGACCGTGATGGATTGATAACCCAAGGCCTTTAATTCCATTTGTATGGTACTGGCAATCCAATCCATAGCAGGACAACCTGAATAGGTGGCGGTAATAGTTACTTCAATAATCCCCGCGTCAGTGGGGGGACTCTTAACTTCAATGGCTCTTACGATGCCAAGATCGTTGAGTGATAGAACAGGAATTTCTGGATCATGAATTTGATCCATCAATTGCCAACATGCTTGTGTAGCTTCTGTATGCAAATAGTTTGCATTTATAGTTTACCAATCGCAGCCGGGGTATGCACGCTGCATATATTGCAAGTCAGCTAAAATATAACCGAGCTCTTCGGTGTGAACACCTGTTTTGCCTCCCAACTGCATAAAGCAGGAAGCAACAGGGGCAAGAGAAAGCGTGGCTTCTTCGAACGTGGATTGCACGGCAGAAAACCAAGGAGTATAAAGTGCTGCAGGGTCAATGTCCAATGCTAATTCATACTCGACTCCTTTAAATAGTTCGCCCGTATAGGGCCAAAGATTTTCTAACGCTGTTGCAAGACGAGTATGGCTTTCAGCAGTACCATCGCCTAAACGCAGGACCCATTCTCCACTCCAACGACAATGATAGTTTACTTCTTTGAGTGATTTAGTAGCAATAGCGGCCAGCGTACTATCTTTTTCTTTGGTGAGTTGTGTATAGAGTTCTCGTTGAAAACAACTGAACAAAAATTGTCGAAGGATGGTTTGTCCCCAATCTCCATTGGGACGTTCAGCGAGTAAACAATTTTTGTATTCTCGTTCATTGCGCAAATATGCTAAGCTGTCTTCTGTGGCATCTCCGCCCTTCAGCTGTGCTGCATATTGATACAAACTTCTGGATTGACCAATCAGATCCAGCGTGATATTGGTAATGGCTATATCTTGTTCCAGTATTGGACCATGACCACACCAGGCTGAATTACGTTGACCTAGTATCAGTGCACTATCAGCGAGATAAAGGGTATAATCAAAAAGCGCTTGTTGCATGAATTGAATTACATGTGTTTGACCTCGTCAGGCAAGTCATAAAAAGTAGGATGACGATATACTTTATCAGCGGCAGGTTCGTACAACTCTCCTGCTTCTGCGGGATTGGAAGCAGTAATGTATTTGCTTTCCACTACCCAAATGCTTACGCCTTCCTGACGTCGCGTATAAACATCACGTGCATTTTCAATAGCCATCTGTGCATCCGTAGCATGTAGACTTCCTACATGTTTGTGATCTAGTCCTTGTTTACTGCGAATAAAAACTTCCCAAAGAGGCCAATCTGTTGCAGGTTGTTGCTGATCACTCAAAGGAGCGGCACCACTGCTGGCATCGGGAATATCTCCGTAGTATAGTTTTTTGATAAAGTGTAGCATATTGATCAGGCTGCTTTGTTACGCGTACGTTGTTTATTGGCATGGGCTTGTGCGGCTTCACGAACCCAAGCGCCATCCTCCCATGCTTTTTTTCTAGCTTCTAGTCTTTCCTTATTGCAAGGACCATTGCCTTTTACCACCTGCCAGAATTCATCCCAATTAATTTCTCCAAAATCATAATGGCTACGTGATTCATTCCAACGCAGGTTAGGATCAGGCAAGGTCATTCCTAATAATTTTACCTGCTCGGCAATCATATCTACAAATTGTTGACGGAGTTCGTCATTGGTTTTACGTTTGATCTTCCACTTCATACTCATGTCACTATTGGTGCTTTCACTATCACGAGGACCAAACATCATGAGTGCTGGCCACCACCAGCGGTTGATCGCGTCTTGACATAGGGCTCGCTGCGCTTCACTGCCTTTTGAAAGAACGAGTAAGGTTTCAAACCCTTGCCGTTGATGAAAACTTTCTTCTTTGCAAATT
>CAINBK010000118.1:0-2457 GCA_903846615.1 uncultured Bacteroidota bacterium | reverse complement strand
CGCGAGGAAAGAATCAATGATCCAGCCAATCCCAAGCACTATTGGCAGTATCGACTTCATCTAAATCTTGAGGATTTAATAGAACAAAAAGAATTTACAAAACTAGTTCGTCAGTCTATTGCAGATGTAGGGCGTATTTAGTGTTCTCGTTGATTATCTTCGTGCAAAGTGTTTTATGCAATTGCGCTATTGGACTCATGAGTTGGAATTTAGGCATCCTTTTACAATCTCGAAGGGAACTAAAACACATCAGCCAACACTTATTGTTGAAATTCAAGTTGGAGACTGGCGAGGTTTTGGTGAGGCGCCTGCAATCTCGTATTACCAGGTTACACTGGAAAAGCTAGTCGCAACAATAGAGAAATTTCGTCCAACTATTGAGCGATTTGCATTTACCGATCCAGAACGTTTTTGGCACTTTTTACACCACTTGATCCCCGATAATCCTTTTCTGATTTGTGCTTTAGATATGGCAGGATGGGACTTGTTTGCAAAACGAAAAGGCTTGCCACTTTACAAAATATGGGGCGGAAATGGCAAAACTGGGCCACTCACAGATTTTACCATTGGGATGGATACACCCGATAGGATGCTACAAAAAATGCAGGAAAGGTCCTGGCCGCTTTATAAAATAAAAGTGGGAGGGCCTAACGATCTTGAATCCCTTGAAAAACTTCGTGCTCACACTGATGCCCCTTTCAGAGTAGATGCCAATGCGGGTTGGACCTTTAATACCGCAATCGAGCTATTGCCAAGGTTAGCGGCACTTGGAGTTGAATTAGTAGAACAGCCGCTTGCAAAAGATAATTGGGATGAAATGGCAAAACTGAAATCAATTTCCCCTTTGCCGCTGATTGCTGATGAATCCTGTGTTGCTGAAAGAGACGTCGCAACCTGTGCCACTTGCTTTGATGGGATCAACATTAAATTAACGAAGTGTAGTGGAATCACACCCGCTCGCCGAATGATCAAGCAGGCGAAATCTTTAGGACTGAAAGTAATGTTAGGAAGTATGAACGAATCCACCATTGGATCTGCAGCTATAGGACATTTGCGGGAATGGGTTGACTATTTAGATATGGATGGTCCTTTATTGCTTGCAGAAGATTTATCAAGTGGACTATTATTCCAAAATGGGGTAGTAGTGCTTCCATTGGGTAATGGGCTGGGGGTTGAGTATAAAGGAGTCCAAAAAAATGAACAATAGAGTTGTAATAATTGTTGTAAATGTTCTACTAAATCAGTGTTATGGCCTGGAGAGATCAACAAGCATTTATTGAAGCATTGGAAAAGCAAGGAGAATTAATTCGTATTAATACTTATGTAGATCCACATTTAGAAATTGCAGAAATTACTGATCGAATCAGTAAATCAGGGGGTGGGGGTAAGGCGCTTTTGTTTGAGAACACGGGCACGGATTTCCCTGTTTTGATGAACGCATATGGAAGTGAAAAGAGAATGTGTATGGCATTGGGCGTTGATTCGCTGGATTCTATTGCAAAAGAGATTGAGGATTTGTTTAAACTTCTGGCTTCTCCAAAAGAAAACATGCTGGACAAGCTTCGACTTCTTCCCAAACTAGGTCAGTTTGCCAGCTGGATGCCTAAAATTATTAAAGGTCGGGGTGCCTGTCAGGAATCAATAATAATGAGTCCTGATCTAAGTAAAATTCCAGTGTTAACCTGTTGGCCAAAAGATGGAGGCCCCTTTATAACACTTCCTGTAATTCATACTAAAGATCTTGAAACTAACAGCAGAAATGTAGGAATGTATCGAATGCAAGTGTTTGGTCCTACGTTAACGGGTATGCATTGGCATAAACATAAGGTCAGCGCCAAGCATTTTAGTGCTTACAAGAAAGCTGGTGTAAAAATGCCAGTTGCAGTCTCACTGGGTGGAGATCCAGTTTACGCCTACAGTGCAACAGCTCCCTTGCCTGAAAATGTTGATGAATATATGCTCGCCGGTTTTCTTCGTAAAAAAAAGGTGGAGTTGGTTCGCTGTATCACTCAGCCTGAAATTGAAGTACCTGCAGATGCTGATATTATCATCGAGGGATATGTCGATCCTGCAGATGATTTAATCTGGGAAGGACCTTTCGGAGACCATACGGGGTACTATTCATTAGCTGATTGGTATCCACGCTTTCATGTCACCGCCATAACGCATCGAAAAAATGCGGTATATCCGGCAACAATAGTAGGTATTCCTCCTCAGGAAGATGCCTGGTTGGGAAAAGCTACGGAAAGAATTTTCTTAGCTCCTATTAAAATGACAATGGTGCCTGAGATTATGGATATGGATATGCCTGTTGAAGGGGTTTTTCACAACCTTGTTATTACACAGATTAACAAAGATTATGCAGGTCAAGGTCAAAAGGTAATGAATGCAATGTGGGGTGCCGGACAAATGATGTTTAATAAAATCCTGGAATTGGCGGATCAGGGAATCAAAATT
>CAINBK010000117.1:0-5186 GCA_903846615.1 uncultured Bacteroidota bacterium | reverse complement strand
TGCAACTTGGGATGATCATGACTTTGGCCGTAATGATGCTGGGCGTCACTATCCTTTTAAAAAGGAGTCTAAAGAGATTTTTCTTTCTTTCTTTAATGAGCCTGACACCAGCTCACGTAGAAGGCATGATGGCATATATCATGTGGAATATATAAAAGTTCAGGAGCGAACTATTCAATTGATCTTATTGGATAGCCGCACATTTCGTGATGATGTTCGGTTGTTTGATAGTGCAGCGCCAACTCCTCGGGGTCGCTATTTTTATTCTTTAGATTATAGTATTCATGAAAATAACGATAGTACCTTATTGGGTGAAGAACAGTGGAAATGGCTTGGAGAAATTCTGAAACAGCCCGCTGATATTCGTCTTGTTTGTAGTGGCACTCAGTTTGGCATTGAGTATAATGGGTATGAAGCATGGGCCAATTACCCACATGAACAGCAGCGCTTGATTGAGCTGATCAAAAATACCCGTGCTGGGGGTGTGCTTTTTTTGACAGGCGATGTGCATTATGGGGAACTATCTAGGTTGCAGGTTCCTGGTCTTTATCCATTATATGATTTTACATCAAGTGGCATTACCTCAACTTGGAGTTTTGCTACTGCTAATCAAAATCGCGTCGAAGGTCCTGTGATGGATAATAATTTTGGACTCATTGCAATTCGTTGGGAAAAAGATCCTGTGATCGACCTTCAATTAATTGATGCTGCCAATAACAGTAGAGCACAGTATAGCATTCGTTTGAGTGAAATTTCATTTAAATAATTATGAGACTACTTCAGTTACTTTTTGTTATAACGATATTTTTTTCATTTGTGGGCTGTACGGTAACTCGATTAAAATCTTCTTCCATGCGTTTTGCATCTAATACTGTTATTGCCCACCGTGGTGCATTTAAGAAAAATGGATTTCCAGAAAACTCTATCGCTTCATTAAGAGAAGCAATTCGGTTAGGATGTACGGGATCAGAGTTTGATGTACGTATGACGGCTGATGAAGTATTGGTTGTCAATCACGATCCGCATCATGGTGGTATGGATATTGAAAGCACATCATATGCTCAGCTGCGTTCTCATCGGCTTTCCAATGGAGAGGAGATACCCACCTTGGAGGCCTATTTGAGAGCAGGACTTCAGGATAATAAGTCGACACGGTTGGTGCTAGAAATAAAACCTTCGCCGGCTGGTAAAGCGCGAGGGCAATTATTAGCACAACGGGTATGGGAGCAGGTCAAGAACAGTAAAGCCGATGCGTGGGTGGAGTATATCAGTTTTGATTATGCAATTCTTACCAAGTTAATTGAGATGGATTCAACTGTTGTATCGCATTATCTTAATGGCGAAAAATCACCTGCTATTTTACAAGCTGCCGGTATTAAAGGTTTAGACTATAATTATAAGGTTTATCAACAAAATCCACAATGGATTAATGAAGCAAAGGCCTTGGGACTTATTCTTAATGTGTGGACGGTTAACGAGCCTTCACAAGTAGAGTGGTGTATTCGCCAGGGGTTTGATTTTATCACTACAAATGAACCGGAGTATTTGCTGAAGCTCCCTGCTCGTTAGCCTCATTTTTATTGCTATCAATTTGCATTAGATGATCGAATAAATTGACCTCGGAAGCTATCCCTATTTTTTTACGAAGTCTGTATCTGCTTATTTCTACGCCTCGTACTGAAATATTCATTAATTGGGCAATTTCTTTACTACTGAGGTTCATCCGTAGATAAATACACAATTTTACTTCGTTAGCAGTTAGCGACGGGTATGTTTTCTTCAGTAGCACTACAAAGTCACTATGTACTTTGTCAAAGTGTTTAGCAAAAGTTTCCCATTCCTGATCGATTTTATCATCATCAGATACCGATTTGATTACTTTTTTTATTTCCTGTACAGCCGTTTTATCTTGAATATGCTTTAGTACATGCGCAAGCTCCTCTTTAATTTTTGAAAGCAATTCTCCTTTTTTTACCAAGTGCATAGTGGAGGAAGCTAATTCCGAATTTTTGAAATTAATTTCAGACTCTAGTTTTTCATTTTGTAACGACACCACCTCACTTTGTGTTTTGTTTAATTCCAATTCGCTTATATAGAGTAGCCTTTTATTTTCTTCCTCCATCCTTTTTTGCTGTTTGCTGAATTTGATTTTTTGAAATTGGTACATCAATAAAAGTAATCCAGCAAAAAGAAAAATATAAAGGGCATACGCCCATGACGTCCTATACCAGGGGGGTAATACAGTAAAGTCAAATGTGTTAACACTTGATTCGCTTCCTAAATTATTCCGTGCCTTTACCTCGAATGTGTAGCGTCCTTCTAGCAAATTAGAATACTCCTTGTCTGCACGTGTGTTCCACGCCGACCAGTTTTTATCAAATCCTTTGAGGCGATAGGAGTATTCCAGTTTTGACTCTTGTCCATATAGTATGGCTGAAAATCCAAAACGAATTGTTTTCCATTTGTTGGGTATGATTAACTTTTCAGTATGTGAATTCTTGGCTGCCAGCGAACCAAAACCTCCAAAGAGTAAACTATCGTTCTGCCCTGTTATATTTACTTTTCTGATTTGTACTTTTAAATCACGCTTGTTTTCCAGGTATTTTTTATAATTCACATGGAAGATGCCACGCTCTGCGCTAATAAAAACATTTTCTTTATTAATGGGAAAAATGTTTTCAAATCCACTTAGTATTTTATTAGATAATTCTGGTAAATAGGTAATGGTTTGCTCTTTTGTATTGATTACACCTACCGTTTTGTCTTGCACAAACCAATAATTACCTTCCTTGTCTTCTTTGATGTAGCGAATGCCTTTCGATCCGATTGTTGAACCAAATAACCGGTGCGGGATAAAATTGTCAGTCCGTTGATTGTATTGAAGAATTCCTTTTTCAGTTGCTAAAACTATTTCTTGGTCAAGCTTGAAAATATGATTGTTGAGAGGAGTGGGAATTCCTTTTTCTTTTTCGTACTTAATTATACTTGGTGTTGCTTCCTGATTGCTAACTCTGTAAACGCCATGATAGGGATGAGATACCCACAAGTTTCCTTGATTGTCAGCCACCATATAGCGCGAAGATTCTTCAAAGTTTGGGATAGCTGTTTTGGAAGTAAATGTATTTCCCGTTTGCTCAACAAATGCTATGCCTTGGTAGTTTCCTATCGCTAATTTCGACTTTCCTTTTGCGTCAACGGGTACAAAATTCCAATTGCCTGCAATCCGATTAAAATAGTTTGCCTTTCCATTTGCCACCACAAATCCACCTTCGTGATGTCCTGCAAATAGCCGATTGTCAATTACGGTGAGATTCCAGATTTGTCCTTCACTGCTTTCAATTTTTTTAAAGTTGCTTAACACATAGCTTAGATCGCTTGCATCTTTTAATGGAGCTTGATAAAGCCCGGTCGAGGTGCCAACAAATAATTGATTATTAAGTAGTGCAATTCCATATCCTGGACCACCTTCCTGGCTAGGTGATATTTGTTTAATGGCACTGTTGTAAGCAATAAAATCAATTCCATTATCAAGACCCAGCCATAGGTTTTGCTGCTGATCGCAAAAAACACTCAATACATTGGTTTGTTGTAGTCCTTCTTTTTTTGAAAAATGTTGAATAATTGCTCCGCTCTTATTTATGATATATACTCCGTCATTGCTGGTGGCTAGCGCAATTGTACTGCCGTTGATCAGAGTGGCTGCGTAGATCCTATTTTGAATAAATAATGTTTTGCTTGGAGAAACTTGAGGACGAACTTGATTGTTACTCAGTTCATAAATTCCATTTTTCAGTGTTGTTATCAAAAAACTATCCTTTCCTGCAGTAATAATTCCCGTGACTGGATCAGTTTTTGAAAGTATTGCGTTTGAATCGATGGGCACCCACTGTCCTTTTTCAAATGTCAAGAGTCCTTTTTCAAAGTCTTGGGCAAATAGCTTGTTTTGGGCAGCTCCTAGAAATGCCCACTCGCTTGAGGGCGTATATAGTTTTATGGTTGAGTTTCTTAGTTCAAATATTTTATTACTACACCTAAAAAAGATGCCCGATTTATGTGCTACTATATCCCATACATCTCCAAAAGAGCGGTCCTTGACAGGGATTTTTTCCAAAAGCGAGGTGTAAGCCAGCGTACCTGATCGATCCGGGCTAAAAAACCCCAATTCCCCCTGCCCACCAACATAAATGGTGTCCTCTGAGACAATTTCCAGCGATCTTGCAATTGTCTTATTGGGAAGAGGGTGAAGGGTCCAGCTACTACCGTCATAGCTAAGCATCCCCTCGTTATTGGCTATATACATTACCCCTCGCTGATCTTGCCGAAAGTCCCAGTTTTGGAGTCCAGCTTTATATTGAATTTTCTGGAAATTGTTTATCTCGGGCAGGCCAATTGTGTTTTGAGCCTTAGACAAAGTAGTAATTGAGATAAATAGGGTGGTTAGGAGGTATCTCATTTCAAAATTGGTTGATTGAATATATAACAAACAGTTGATGTAGTAGTGAGATATTTTAAGTTTATTGGTAATCAGTGTATTATAAAATTTGATGTAGTAATGATGGGGTAAAATATTTTTAAATGAATCAACTAATTGAGTTATTTGTATGTCTACATCTAGGCTATTTAAAACCTAATGCTTGTCGTATGAAACCAAAACTAACTTGGTGGGCCTCTCTGTTTGTATGCCTATTATTAAGCATCAATCTTTGGGCTCAAAACAAACCAATTTCCGGACGAATTTTCAACAAAGCTACCGGTGAATCAGTTGCCGGCGCTACAGTAACCCTGAAGGGGACTTCCCAGAAAACAGTCACTGACGCTCGAGGTAGATTCACAATTACTGGATCAGCCGGAGCTGTATTAACTATTTCCTATGTGGGAATGAATCCTGTTGAATACGCTTTGACGGGTTCAACTACGGATCTATCCATTGCAATGGAAGAATCTGCCGAAACAACCTTGGCAGATGTTGTAGTAGTGGGTTATGGTACCCAGCGTCTAACAAAAGTATCAGGAGCCATTGCTACTGTAAAGGGGTCTGATATTGAAAAACTGCGCCCTACCCGTATGGAAGAGGCACTGCAAGGACGTGCTTCTGGGGTTAATGTGATACAGCCAGGTACTCCTGGTGCCAAGCCAACAGTTTTGATTCGTGGTATTCCTTCTTTTTCTGGAACTGATCCGGTAGT
>CAINBK010000116.1:0-2946 GCA_903846615.1 uncultured Bacteroidota bacterium | reverse complement strand
GTCAAAACCTTACACCCTTCGGTGTTTGGGGGGATCTTAGGTAAACGGGAGGATGCTACGCATGTGCAGGAAATGGAACAGTACAAAATTCCAGTCTTGGATTTGGTAATTGTAGACCTCTATCCTTTTGAAGAAACGGTGGCCTCCACCAGTGACGAAAAAGCAATTATTGAAAAAATTGATATTGGCGGGCCCTCTATGATTCGTGCAGCGGCAAAGAATTTTAAAGATGTAACCGTAGTGGCTGCAAAAACAGAATATAACCCGTTGTTAGAACTGCTCACGCAACAACAAGGTGCCACTACACTGGAACAACGAAAAGAATTTGCGGCCAAAGCCTTTCAAGTAGTGGCTCGTTATGATGTAGCCATTGCAAAATATTTTGATCCGGCTGCTACGTTACAGTTTGTAGAAGCTGCGGGCAGCCCACGCTCCTTACGTTATGGCGAGAATCCTCACCAAGCAGCTACGTTCTATGGTGACCTTTCCTCTCTGTTTCTTCAACAGGGAGGAAAAGAACTTTCCTACAATAACCTGGTGGATGTGGATGCTGCACTTCAACTTATTCGTGAATTTGATTCCACCACTTTTGCAATCATCAAACACACTAACGTTTGTGGCGTTGCGCAAAGAGCTACGGTAAAAGAAAGTTGGGATGCAGCACTGGCTGGTGATCCTGAGAGTGCTTTTGGAGGTGTATTAATTACTAATAAAACTATAGACATTGAAACTGCAACCGCAATCAATTCTATTTTCTTTGAAGTACTGATTGCCCCATCATTTGAACCCGAAGCACTCGCAACCTTGCAAAGCAAAAAGAATCGAATTCTCCTGGAGCAAAAACAAAATTTAGTTGACCCCGTATCATTCAAAGGTGTGCTGAGGGGGGTGCTTACACAAGGCACTGATCAAGGCAATACAGCAACCTGGAATGAAACTGGCGGACGCGAATGCAATGAAGCAGAGAAGGAGGATTTATTATTTGCAAATATCGTTTGCAAGCATCTTAAGTCAAATGCCATTGCACTGGTAAAAAATAAACAATTGATCGGGAAAGGATGTGGGCAGACTAGTCGTATTGATTCCTTACGACAAGCTGTTGAAAAAGCAAAACAGTTTAGCGCTGATTTAAGAGGCGCTGTTATGGCAAGTGATGCTTTTTTCCCTTTTAATGATTGTGTAAGAATGGGACATGAAGCGGGTATCACTGCATTTATTCAACCTGGAGGTTCCATTCGAGATCAGGACTCTATTGACTATTGTAAACAAAATGGACTGGCCATGGTCATCACCGGGCTTCGTCACTTCAAACACTAATGGCACGTTTTGATTTCAACCGGCTGTTCCTTCAAACCCCTGCGGATACGCTCAGGAAGCTGGCTGAATTCAACCCCTTCACCCTTCATAAAAAAGGGACGCGAACCAAAGCTATTTTTGCCCTAGCTGCCGTCTGCATCTTATGGGGAACAACTTGGGTTGCATCAAAAGAAGGCGTTCGGCATATACCTGCCTTGCAACTGGCCGGTTTAAGACAACTGAGTGCAGGAATACTTTATGTCACTTACTTTTTAATTATCGGCGCACCCTTTCCAAAAGGAAAAGAATGGCGACCGCTACTTTTATTAGCTCTATTAAATTTTATACTGAGTAATGGACTGAGCACCTGGGGTGTAAAATATATTTCAGCAGGACTCGCTGCTATCATGGGAGCTATCTTTCCCATTTGGCTAGTGGTAATTGGATTGTTTACTTCCAAAGAAAGATTACCGCGCAAAGCCATTACTGGTTTACTGATTGGATTTACCGGTGTCTGTATCATATTTTATGATCATTTGCACGATTTTTTGGACCCATCATTTCGGTTTGGGATTCTTCTTTCGTTGTTCGCTACTTGGAGCTGGGCATTTGCTACACTGTATACCAAACAACAAGCAGCCCACTTCAACCCTTATTTCAGCATGGGTATTCAAATGTTAATTTCTGGAACTGTCTTAACAGCAGGCACACATTTTACAGGCTTTGCCATTCCGATTGCATCCATTCCTTGGCAATCCTGGGCGGTGATTGGATACATGGTATTGATGGGATCCGTTTTTTCTTTTTTGTGTTACCTCTATGCCTTACAACATTTACCAACGGAGCAAGTATCGATTTATGCCTATGTTAATCCGGTGGTTGCCCTTTTGTTGGGCGCATGGTTATTTGATGAAAAGATTTCCTTCTTTATTTTAATTGGAGGAACGGTAGCATTACTAGGAGTCTGGTTAGTGAATCAAGCGTTTCGGAATACAACCAGTGTAGAGCAACCCGAAACAGAAGGGATGTAGGAATTATTGATCGCCGTATTTATCGCGCCACTGTTGATTGAAAGTTCGATCCGGAAATGTGAGTGGGCCCCGCTGTGCCGTCCAAGCAGTAAACACTTTATTGACAAACCAATTTTTCATTTTTCCATTTACCATATTCATAGCGGGACGGAATAACATAGCCTGCTTCCACGCTTGCCAAGCTGCTTTCTCTTTCCAGTTATTCTTTTTCTCACGCACTGACTGATTTCTATTGTCCAGCAATAGTTCGTGCAGATTTATTTTAACAGCACATACAGCTGTGCAATGTCCGCAGAGCGATGAAGCGTAGCTGAGGTGTTTATATTCATCTAAACCTTGGAGGTGTGGTGTAATCACAGAACCGATCGGACCACTGTAGGTAACACCATATGCATGTCCGCCAATATTTTTATAAACTGGACAAGCATTCAAACAAGCACCACACCGAATACAGTATAAACTTTCGCGCTGTCTTTCGTCAGCCAAAATATTGGTACGCCCATTATCCAACAAGATCACAATCATTTCCTGTGGACCATCTGTTTCTTGGAGTTGGCGAGGACCCGTTAACAATGAATTATAAACAGTAACGCGTTGACCCGTTCCATAGGTAGCCAGC
>CAINBK010000115.1:0-2037 GCA_903846615.1 uncultured Bacteroidota bacterium | reverse complement strand
GCTTAGCTTTGATGAATACTTAGTCCCATTTTGAATGGAGGCAGAAGACCCATTTAAATTTTTACCCAAATGAGTTGTATGCATTTTGAATTTAAGACAAGAGAAACATTTAGTGTAACGAGGTGGTTCGTTTTGTTAATTTTTATCTTCTGTCTAGTTTCTAATTTTGCCTACTCCCAATCTTGTCCTTCCATCTCGGTTGTTCGTCAGCCTACAAGTTTCGATGCCTGGACAGGCTATTCTGGAACAGCCAATAACTTTAGCATTTACGCGACCAGTACTGGCGGTGCACTCACCTACCAATGGGAAAGAAGTACCGACAACGGCCTCAATTGGTCCCCGATCACTGCCAATCTCGATGCAGGAACGACCTATTCCAGTTTTGATGCTGCTACCCTGTATTACAGCAATACAAGTGGGTCTATAACGGCTCTTGATGGGTTTAAATACCGAGTAAAAGTTTCGAATAGTACCTGCTTTACGTACAGTAATGTGGTAACCTTACGTGTTTTTGGCCCCACTTTTTTTTCCGGATTATTTTTACCTACGACCACGAACTATTGCTCTACTTCACCAACACTTTCTGTTGAATTAAATTCATCAACCAATTCCTCATTGACTGCTTTTTCATGGGAGAGACGTGTGGGGTCATCAGGGTCTTGGGTGACGATCACTGCATCTAATGCGAATACGCTGGATGCGGGGATGTCTTATACCAATTTTAATACGGGTAATTTGCAAGTTGATGGAGTGACTTCTGCATCTCAAACACTTCAATACCGCTGTAGAGTAACTATTTCTGTAGTTTCTAGAAACGTAATTCAAACAAGTGGTGGATCTACCACCAATAGTAATTCAAATACGATATCAGGGGTTTACACCCCAATAACCAGTTTGGCACCTGGCACACCGGTCACCATTACCCAGCAGCCGCCAACTTTGGTTTCGTATTGTAGTACTGGAGGAACTCAAACTATTTCCACAACAGCTACAACTTCGAATGGAAATCTGATCTACCAGTGGCAAATAAGTACCAATGGCACATTTTGGACCAACATAGAGGATGATGCAGTCTTTACCGGTGCACAAGCTGCTTCCTTGATTGTAAATAATCCTCCAAGTACGCTTAATAATAATCGGTTGCGCTGCAGAGTGACTTCTGATGTTTCCAATTGCAATACTTTCACAACCACCTCTACAATAAAGAGAGGCTCACCTCCAAGTTTTTCAACCCAACCCACGTCAAGTACAGGGACCTATTGTCAATACAGAGCAGATGGAGGAAATGTTTTTTTTCCAATTGTCTCAGGGATGACCGGTTCCAATTCCGCAGATTTTTCTTTTCAATGGTTTAGAAATACAACGAATTCCTATAATGGAGCTACTGCAATCGAAGGTCAAACCAATATTGGAGGGTATGTTCCCACAGATCAAGCAGGCACATTTTTTCTTTTTTTAAGAGTTACCAATGCGGAAGGTTGTTCTACAAATAGTGCTATAGTAGGCCCTTATACCATCACCCCTGCGCCTACAATAACACAGCAGCCCTCCTTACCAAGTTCATCAATTTGTGCTGGGGAGCCATTTACTATGAGCGTAAGCGCTACTCCTCCAGCTGGAGGCACGTTGTCTTATGCATGGCAGAGAAACGGAGCTGGTATTGTAGGTGCCACTTCGGCTACTTATAGTGTTGCATCGGCTACGACTGCCATGGCAGGAGAATATACAGTAAGAATTACCTCCTCTCCAACGAATTGTGTAACGATTAGTGATCCAATCGTTTTAACTGTTACTGCTGCACCGAGTATTGCAACAGCGGTAACTGCTTCCCCAACGCTAATTTGTACAGATCCAAATTCTACCTCAAATCTATCAGCTACAACCTCTGCTTCCAATGTTATTTATTGGTATGAGACAGCAAGCGGAGGCACTCCATTAGGATTTTCTAATACGGGACAAAGCTTTAATGTAAAGCCGAGTGCTACAAAAACTTATTATGCAGAAACTCGGTCTGTTAAACAGTTATCTTTTGCCTTT
>CAINBK010000114.1:0-2678 GCA_903846615.1 uncultured Bacteroidota bacterium | reverse complement strand
AGTCTGCTACGGCTAAACGCTTTTTGATTTTTAAAAGCTATCCTCGTGTAGAGCCGGGCGCGGAGATTATTATACCTAAAGAGCCCCTGTCTAAAGGTCGTTTAACCACAGGAGAAGTAGTAGGACTATCAAGTGCCTTAGCCAGTTTAGCTGGTGTTGTAATTGCGCTCTTAAGACTCTAATTGATTATATGTAAATTAACTGTATTGAAAGGAAGATTTTTAATAAGGGAGATCGCTGGGGGGGTCTCCCTTATTTTTTGCCTTTCACTATCGGCTCAACAGTTGTCGGTTACTCCGCTTTCCTTCGAGGAGGATTTACGCTTTTTACAATTACAGGGAAACTTATCTGGGGAGGTTTCACTCACGGTGAGGCCAATAATGCCAGCGAAAAATTTTACCCTCGATAGTTTATATAATAAAATTGGATTGTCTCAAAAAAAAGATAATCCACAAACTAAAAAGTTTTTTTTGGGAAAGGTAGGTAAACTAAGTCTATTACCTCTTTCCTCTATTACAAGATACAACTCCCGTCAGCCATATGGTTGGTCAGACGGAGCTTTGATGCCGGTAGCGGGTTTGCAAGCAATATTGAGTACCGGTTTCTTTTTGCAGCTAGGCCCCATGGCGGTACAGGCTAAACCAGAATTTTTGTATGCTGACAATCCGTCGTATCCGACTACTCCTTATTTTGGCGCTAGATCTAAGGGGGCCAAGTATCAGCGATTTTTCCCGGGGCAATCAAAAATCGAATTAGGGGGAGGTCCTTTTGCCATTGCTATTTCCTCGGAAAGTAATTGGTGGGGGCCTGGTCAGTATAGTGGCTTAATAATGACTAATAACGCGCCGGGTTTTTGTCATATTCGATTTAATAGCCGCCGACCGTTACGTACTACTATTGGTAATTTTGAATGGAATATTGTTGGGGGGCGTTTAGAAGATGAAGCAAGGCAACCTGACGAAATTTTGCAATTGAATTATTATGGAGATATCTATGGCTGGAGCAAACCACATTGGAAGTATATCAACTCCATTGTATTTTCTTATCAGCCATCTTTCTTAAAAGGAGTTTTTTTTGGCGCTACTCGCTCCTTTACAAGCAATGGTAATAACGTTTCAGATTCTTTAGTTAACAATGACGGATGGCTCAGAGCCTATCTGCCCGTGTTTGCTGATTTTTTTAAGTCACGCTTGGTGAATGAAGATCAACGGCAGTGGAATCAGCTTATTTCTTTATATATGCGTTATTTATTTCAAAAGTCTAATGCAGAATTGTATTTCGAGTATGGCTGGAATGATCATAAGTATAATCTACGCGATCTAGTCATGTCTCCTTCCCATTCGGCATCTTACCTGGCAGGGTATAAAAAATTATTTCGCTTATCCAACAACCGCTGGCTTGATTTATCAGGAGAAGTAACCCAGCTGGAACAAAGTCCTGACTATTTAGTAAGAAGTGCGGGTAACTGGTATGTACATTGGTTTAACTCCAATTATAGTCATTATGGGCAGATAGTGGGATCTGGTATAGGATATGGATCTAACTCTTTTATTACCTCTGCACTAATCCGCAAAGGACCTAATTTTTGGGGTTTGCAGTTTGAAAGAATACAGCGTGATCCAAATGTGTATACTGTTCGCTGGACAGACTTGGCTTTGGGAATGCAAGCTCGAAAATCATGGGGTTCTTTTTGGGTACAAACTAAATTAATGGGTGTACAATCTGTTAACTATGGCTGGGTAAGAGATAGAAATCACTATAATTTTAGTGGAACCCTTTCTTTAAATTATTGTTGGTGAAAAAAAGTGGTTTAATCACAGTCCTTTGGCTTTTATTTTCAGTGCTTTGCAACGCACAGGAAATTATTCCAGTGCAGGAGGGTCCTCAGTACGAGCTGCTCCGTAGGCGACAGCTACAGGGCGATACAGTTGGTGGACTGCAGCAATATTCTATGATGGTAAGACCTTTTGAGTTTACAGATTCGAATGATCTATTTCCTAAGGATCATTTAAAAGTATTACCACTTCGTCAACTCACCCAGTTCAATAGTACCCGACCCTTGGCCTGGGCCGACGGGGCAATGCTCCCGGCACGCGGTTGGCAATTTCATTATTCAGCAGGGTTGGAACTTCGAGCTCAAAATTTTCTCCTAAAATTTCAGCCGGAGTATAACTGGACCTTCAATGAAACCTTTCAGGGCTTTCCTACGGATCATTATCCAATTATCTGGAAGTATCATTGCAAATGGCTGAACCGAATTGATCTTCCGGAACGTTTTTCCGCTATGCCTCATTACAAATTAAGATCTGGGCAAAGTAGAATTCAGTTGATGGTGAAAGGAATCGCCCTCGGTGTTTCAACCGAAAATTTGTGGTGGGGTCCCGGCCGTTTTAATTCTTTAGTAGTAACCAACACAGCACCGGGTTTTTTACATTTCACATTTCATACCGATAAACCGCTGTCAACACCGGTAGGTAGTTTTGAGTGGCAATTAGTGTGGGGAGGCGAATTGAAAAACTCCGATGAGCCCACTCCGGAAAATTTACGCACTTACGATAATCAAGTATTGTATGTTCCCAAACTGGAGAAACCTCGTGTGTTTGACGGAGGGATTCTTACATGGCAACCTCGTTGGACCAATGGATTATTTTTAGGAGTAGACCTGGCGCAAATTCGCT
>CAINBK010000113.1:0-1861 GCA_903846615.1 uncultured Bacteroidota bacterium | reverse complement strand
TCGATACTTCGTGTTCGAACGTGCGACCTACGCCTTTAGAAGAAATCGTGGCTACTCAAAAGTCTAGCAATTTCATTGGCTTAAGTCAAAAATAATCAACTGTGCAACAAACTGTGCAATGCACAAGTCCTGCTTAAAAGACAATCCCTCATCTAACTTTCAATACTCAATAAGCATTGTTTGACTAAATTCATGCCATCATGCAATAATGCAGCACGAATATAGGAGAATGTCATGGGCGCAGTTATAGATCACCAAATTATTAAATCCATTGGATCGAGTGGGCAAATCTCGCTTGGAAAGGAATATGCAGGACGTCAGGTTCTAGTTGAAAGCCCAGAGCCGGGAGTTTGGGTAATTCGCACCGCTACTGTCATTCCAGATAATGAAAAGTGGATACATACGCCAGCTATTAAAAAGGATTTAACTGCTGCTATAGCCTGGGCACAAAAAGCACCCGCCAAAGCAAGCAACCTTTCTAAATTAAAAATGGCTAAAGCGCATGGCACGAAACGTAAAGCCTGAGCCATTAGTCGAACTTGATCTCAATAGTCCTGTTTTTCAATCTGCCTGGAGCGATTTAGAGCGAGCTAAGCAAGAGAAGGCATTTGCTACCTTTAAAAAGATCACACAACTAACCTGGAACCAAGTCTATCGAGACAAGGGCTTGAAATGGGAAAAGATTCACAGCATAGCAGCCCCTAAAAATATTGAAGCGCTCTATTCCTTTCGTGTAAGCAAATCAATTCGAGGGATTGGCTTTAGAGAAGATCACTTTTTACGAGTCTTATTGATAGAGCCAGACCATGATGCCGCTTATGGGAAAAAATAGTTAGGGTGAACGGCAACTGTAAACTATGTGGTCGGTATCGGACCTACAACCGATACTCATAAAACACAGCAGCTCCTGCGCCACTTAAACCATAGGGTTTTTGCTCATACATAAGGCCACCCTTCACTCGACTGGCAGCATTAAAGCGATGATGCACATCGAAATTAACTTGGTGCGAGTTCAAAAGGTTCGCAAAGCCTGAGGCATAACTCTGGTAGCCAATGTTGCCTGCTTCATCAATGGTGGATGGCAAGCGTGTGATTAATTGGCCCGATAAGGCTTGCTCCTGTTTAAAGCCTAGACTTAAGGCTGTTTTCTTACTTAAAAGGTGATCAGCGCTCACTCTGAAAACAGCATACTTACCACTGTCAAAAGAAACTAATCCTGCCGATCTCGTATGGAAGTTTGCTATTTCAACGCCGGTTCGTATTTTGGTCTGTCCACCAGATAAAGAATGGGTATAAAAACTACCCATAGAGCTTGCTTGGGCATGATTTAGACCAAAGGCTCCTGAAGCTAAAAGTCCTAAGGGTTGTGTAAAGGTATTAGCTACTGAGTACGTGACTCCATAAGAAAAAGTCTCATGCTCACGTTGAGAGACAAAGCTAAACGCATTACGGGCACCCATCGTTGAGCGCTCTTGATTCAATTCATTAGGGTTATATCCGCTTTGCGTATTAGGCATGCTGCCAATCACTGCCACTTTCGTTTTACCAAACTTCGTGGCGTAGCCAAAGCCATTGGTATTGGTCACTGAGTCATTTAGATGAGGCACATAATGAAGCCCCAGCTGTCGACTGAGTGATTGCTCAGACTTAATACCGCTAGCAAAGCCGACACTATGACCATCATGACGAATTGCCATTGATGAATGAAGTCCCTGGACCTGCGTCAATTTCATACCCTCCCCATATTCCCTATCCACCGGGGATGGCTCTGCCATGCTGTTCATATGCCGCACAGCAAAATTTGACTGGATCGTTAATTCTTTTACAAAGCTAGATGCTGGAACCCAAAAAGGAGCTTTTT
>CAINBK010000112.1:0-2195 GCA_903846615.1 uncultured Bacteroidota bacterium | reverse complement strand
TATTTCGATCGCCCAACAAACCAAATACCTTTAACTCCATTCGTGAGCTTACACTCAGTTCATAACGAGAACGCCAGGCAAAAGTTGACCACTCGATGTCCATCCAGTTTCGATGACGAAGGCTTTGACGGTTATTTTGCTGAATTTGTAAATCACTTAATCCACCAGGTTGCTGACTTCTTATGTGCGAACGCATGTACTCCAATGTAGTGGTAATTTTTTTTGTAGGACGATAAGTAACTGTAACAAAGCCAGCATTGGTGTAGTATTGACTATTGGCCCGATACCCATCAGCTTGCCGACGATCAAAAAAAGCAAAGTAATTCCACTTACCTGTTTGACCTCCGGCACCGGCATACAGATTAGATAAACCAAAGCTACCTATGGTTTGCTGCGTTTCAACTTGGAAAGATTTTTTAAACTCACTGCCATCGCGAAGTATATAATTCAACATTCCTCCAAACTGTGAGCCATATTGAAGTGCCCCATGCCCGCGAATTATCTCGATCCGTTGTACTGCTTGTAGCTGTGGATTATAATAAGCTTCTGGATATCCATAAGGATCAGCAGCAATATCATAACCATTTTGACGAACATTGAATTCCCAACTTCGGTTGGGACTTAATCCTCTTGTAGCAACTCCTATTTGAATGCCACTTCCATCATTCTCCCAAATGTGAATTCCTGGAATTTTAGCCATTACCTGTCGCATGACATTGGTAGTAATATTCCCCTCCACATTCTTCATCACTAATAAACTGGACTTTTTCCCTGCATAAATAGCCGTCCCCACAATTTCTGGGAGTTGTTGTAAGTCCGAACGATTGGCCCTCCCTACTAACGTGATTTCGGAAAGGTATTTGATATGTGCACTATCCTCGGCAGTAGTTTGTTGCGCAAGTAATGGGCCAAAGGAAGCGATAAAAAATAAACAAAATAATATTACCCTGAATTTCACGCCGCAAATTTCAGTGTTATTGAATTCGAAAAAATGCCTTGTCTATTATTTTACTGTTTTCGTAAACGATTTTCCTGATTACGTAAATCAAATTTTACTTGTCATCTGATTGTAAAATCTAAATCGGGTAACCACGTTTTACAATCAGATGATAAATAAAGACTAGCCGTAGTTGAATTTTGCATCCCCATGCGGATATGTGCTGTTATGTTATTGATTTTAGCTGCTACGCAAGTAATAGCGCAATCAGATACTCTTCTATCGATGGAAGAAGTGGTGGTAACCGCTACCCGACAAGAAAGGCGTTTAGGAAATATTACAATACCGACAACTCTTATTCAACGAAAACAAATTCAACAGGCTGGATCACTACGTCTACGGGATATTTTACAGGAACAGGCAGGAATACAACTGAGCTCAAATTTTGGGACGGGGATTCAAATGCAAGGATTAAACCCTGAACATACGTTGATTCTGGTTGATGGCCAGCCCTTGGTTGGACGAACATCAGGTGTTTTGGATGTAAATCGAATTGCGCTCACCGGAATAAAAAGAATTGAAGTAGTAAAAGGCCCTTCCTCCAGCTTATATGGCTCAGAAGCGATGGCCGGTGTTATTAATTTAATTACAGAGAATCCGACAAAACCATTGCTTGAATCCTCCCTTCGATATGGAGTGGCTGACCCTGATCAAGGTTGGGGACTTCCATTTAAACATAACAGTTTTCAACAAACCGAAGCTGATATACAAGCCGCCTACTTTATTGGAAAATTAAAAATCAAGCATAGCAATAATGTACTGATTACTGACGGAGTTAGCTTCCGGCCTTTTTCACAGGATCGCATACCAAGACCCATTCACCGAATCACACATCAAACCAATATTCAACAAAATCTAGGCACCAGTGCAGAGTTCAAGTTACTCGCTCGTTTTAATCAAGATAGATTTGAACAGGAATTCTCGGTTCGTAATAATGGCTTTATTATTGACTCCTATGTGCGAGAACTAAATAAGGAACTGAATATACAGCCTTCTTTATTTTTTCGACTTTCTGATAAAATCAGACTAAATACAAAAGGATACTATACGAGTTACAGCGGAGATCAAAAACTACGCTTTGTACAAAAGCCTGACAGTAGTTATTTAGATCGCTTTGAACAGCGGTTGTTCCGTATCGAAGAACAAATAGATATAAAAGGAAAGAACAACAACATCACAGCAGGCATAGGATTTCAAG
>CAINBK010000111.1:0-2319 GCA_903846615.1 uncultured Bacteroidota bacterium | reverse complement strand
CCAGGCACTGCAAAAGAGGTTGAACTAAGACGGTAATCGTTCTTCCCCAATGGGGCATGTAGCGTTAAATAAGTAGTACGAGGGGCACCTTTCAAGCCCACCCATTGATCCCTTGCTGAAACCTTTAAATCACCATAATTATCAATTCCTGCAATTGCAGGGTTAATTATAAAAGGATTGATAACGTATTGGGTATAATGTGGACGCTGTTGCGCATCCATACGCAATAGCGCCAACACAAGTAATGAACTTATGATTAGTTTAGCTCTCATTTTATCTTATAATGTCAACGTAACCCGCTTTCTTTTTTCTACCATTCTTAGGATCAATCACATAATAATAAGTACCAACAGGAACATCTTTTCCATTTACTTTACCATCCCAGGGTGTTGGATAGCCCAAAGAACGGAATATTAAATACCCATATCGGTTCACGATCTCTACTGTACATCCTGGATAACTGTTCAAATAAGGGATTACCCAAGTGTCATGGATACCGTCGCCATTTGGAGAGAAAATATTAGGAACAGGTGGATCTTTGAGTACTTTAATAAACATTGAACTTGTGTCGCTGCATCCTTTATTGGTAGTAACGGTTAACAAATAAGTAATATCATCCGGAGGACGTGCAATGGGATCCAAACGCGTAGGATCATCTAAGTACGTGGGAGGAGTCCATGCAAATGTTACAGGCATGGGATAATTATTTGGAGGAGTGATTTGACATTGCCCCCCTTCTAACATAAGCTTATCAGGTCCAGCATCTGCATCGGGATACCCATTAACAAAAACTGTTTTGGTGGCAACATTACTACTGCAACCAAAGCTATTGATGATGTAATGGCTTATGGTATAAGCGCCTGTGTCAGCATATGTATATGAGAAGCTACTTAGGGTTCGAATCGAAGCATCACCCATATTCCAATGATACTGAGAGATAGTACCATCTGCTCCATTGCTTGTACTGGTGAACAAAAATGGACTGCCAATACAAACATCAATAAAGTCAGTAGTAAATGAAGCCAGTGGTTGAGGATGAATAGTATTTAATACAATGGTGGTATCATGTATACAACCTTCAGCAGTTGTTGCCTCTAAATTTACATTGTAAGGACCTAGATTGATATAAACGTGAGCTGGATCGGTTATTGTAGAAGAATTCACCGTACCACTTCCTGGATCACCAAAATCCCATAAATAGGTTAAGCTGGCTGGCGCTCCATTAGGAACAGTCGATAAATTGGTGAACTGTACTGATGCATTCGGCAAACAACTGATTGCAGGAAAACTAAAATTTGGTCTGGCTAATGGATTAACGGTTACAGATAAGATTTTATCTGCACTGACACAACCATTTGAGGTAACAACGTTCAATTTAACATTGAACGTACCATAGGCATTAAACGTGTGTGTAAATGGTGCATTCGTTGTATTAACCTGAACAGGCGTTCCATCGGCAAAATTCCATCTCCATTCAGTAATTGAACCCTCCGTAGAAGTTGAATTGTCTGTAAAAGTTACCGGTTGTTTTTCACAAACAGGATTTGTCGTAACTGAAAAATCAGCCAGTGCACGTTCCCAAACCTTAATGGTCTGTGTTGCACTATCCTTACAGCTTCCAGCTGATGAGGTATACAAATATTTAATAGTATGAACTCCTACCCCTGCCACTGACGGTGAGAATAAACCTGCTGTACTGACACCGGGCCCAGTAAAGGCAAAGGTACCTGGCACACTACCCGTTTCAGTTGCTTGTGTAATTTGATAAGAGGGTGCATCAAAACAAATATTTGGAATAGCTGAAAACTGAACAGCTGGGGCTGCATTAACTGTTACCGTAGTTAGCCTTTCATTCATACAAACACCACCCGAATAGGCTCTATATTTTATCTGATAAGTTCTCGTTAATGGACTTTGAAAATTGGGATATAAGTGGCTATATATACGACCAAAAACGGGATTATTATCAGTGTACACAACCGAAGGGCTACCAATATTGTCCCACCAGATTTCAACCTTAGTAATTACACCCGGAAATACAGTTGAACCATCAGTGATTCTTACAGAATCATTGGCGCAAAGATTAGCTGGTTGATTCACACTGAAATTAGCAACAGGAAAACTACCATTTACCACAAGTTGCTGTAAAATGGTATCACGACAAGATTGATTACTAGTAACAATCAAAGAAACCTGATAACTACCTACAGCCGAATAGCTATGAGGAGGATTCTGTAAAGTTGACGTGTTGGCATTATTGGGTGGTGTAGCGTTGGCATCACCAAAATTCCAAGACCATGCAGTTATAGTGGATGGATT
>CAINBK010000110.1:0-3029 GCA_903846615.1 uncultured Bacteroidota bacterium | reverse complement strand
GTAACCAGTTCTCCTGCATTCATTTCGTCTTTAAATACCAGAAACAGGAGCATAAAAAGAATAATCTGGCGTAGGGTGTTCACAAAAGTTCCTTGTAGAAAACTGATGCTTCTGATTTTTTTGACTTTGGTGAGTTCCAGTCCTAAAATTTTGAAAGTATTACGGTTTAGTCGTGCTACTTCCTGTTCAGTTAGCCCCAAGCTTTTTACCAATTCAATATTGCGGAGTGATTCTGTAGTGGCTCCTGCTAGTGCTGTGGTTTGTGCCACAATTTTTTTCTGAATTACTTTGACTTTCTGGCTGAACTTATTTGAAAAATAGACTAACAGGAAAATTCCTCCAAAGTAGAAAATAGGTAGTCGCCAGTCAATGGCAGTAGCATAGGCCGCCACAAAGACAATTCCTATGACTACCGGAAATAAAACGTTAATAAAGGAGGATACTAAACGTTCTGTATCCACTCTAACTTTTTGCAGGATACTTAATGTTTCGCCACTACGGGCATCTTCAAACTCCCGGAAAGGGAGTTTCATAGCATGTTGTAGTCCTTCCGTGAAAACCGAGGCGCCAAATTTTTGTGTTATCAAATTTAGAGTGTAGTCCTGAAAAGCTTTTGCAATTCTACTTACCATGGCTACTGATACAGATGCCAGCAATAAAGCCAGTACTCCATAATGCGGGGTGGCGGAGAATGAAAAGAAGAATTTTTCATTTGTATACTGATCACGGTGCTGGGCAAAATGATTAGCAAGATTGACCAGCTTTCCAAATATTATAGGATCAACCAACGAAAAACCAATATTGATTGCGGATAAAATAAGCACCAGACTCACTAACCAACGGTGCGGTTTTACGTATCGAAATAAAATTTTCATGCCTGCGATTCTGTTTTTGCAAAAGTCGCTTAAATTGATGAGAGTTCATTCCTGAATCTTGACAGTACTTAAATAATATTTCTAAATTGAATGGCCTCTGCAAAATGACTTGTTTGAATATTGACCTCTTCTTCAAGGTCAGCAATAGTTCTTGCCACCTTAATCAGTCTGTCCAGCACGCGTGCTGAATATCCAAATTTAGTCGCTGCCTTTTCTAGTATTAGTAATCCCTGTTTATCTATTCTTGAGTTTTCTCGTATTAATTTTCCAGTTGCCTGAGCGTTACAATAGTGGTGTGGTAGTTTTTCCCATCTTTTTTCTTGTATACTTCTTGCTTTTTTTATCCGATGTTGGGAAGCCTGCAAAGAGCAATTCTCCACTGAAGAAGTCTGAATCAATTGAGTGGCTAATAGGGGTTTGACTTCTACGTGCAAATCAATTCGGTCTAACAAGGGGCCCGAAATCCGATGTTTGTAGCGTTGTATCATTCCAGGGGTACAGCTGCAATTGATGGACGGATGACCATCATAGCCACAGGGGCAGGGGTTCATGGCGGCTACCAGCAAAAAAGAACAAGGAAATCTACAGGTCTGTCCTGCTCTGGCTAGCACGATGAATCTTTCCTCCAGGGGTTGTCGAAGGGCCTCCAGCACATTTCGTTTAAATTCTGGAAACTCATCCAGAAATAATACGCCATGATGTGCCATGGAGATTTCGCCCGGTTGTAAGGTTCGACCTCCGCCTATCAAACCTGCATCAGAGATTGAATGATGTGGATCACGAAAGGGTCTTTTACCCAACAGAAGCATCTGATTGATTCCTTGTCCAGCTACTGAATGTATTAAACTTGTTTCAATAGCTTCCGGATACGATAGCGTTGGTAGTAGTTGCGAAAGTCGACGTGCTAGTAATGTTTTTCCAGCACCTGGCGCACCATAGAGAAGCAAATGGTGTCCTCCAGCTGCTGCAATTTCCAATGCTCTCTTTGCCAATTCTTGTCCGATAACGGTCTCATTAGATTCAGGTTGTTCAAGATTTTTTTTGAAGGGGGGTGGTGCGTTTTTTTTATGTGTTTCTTTTCTTTCACTTGATTCATTAAAAAAACGAATCACTTCATTGATAGTTGTGGCTCCTACGATTTGAATTCCCTCGATTAAAGACGCTTCAGCTGCATTTTCACCTGGCAGGATAACACCTGTGAAGCCATCCTGTTTTGCTTGGAGTGCAATGGGGAGTGCACCTCTGATTGATCGAATGCTCCCGTCAAGTGCTAGCTCACCCATCAGTAGGTATTCCCGTAATAAGTTAACTTCTTTTAACTGCCCAGATGCTGCCAGAATACCAATGGCAATTGGCAAGTCAAAGGCAGTGCCACTTTTCCGAATATCTGCCGGCGCAAGATTGATTACCAATTTTGTCCGCGGAAACTTATAGCCGTTTGTTTTGAAAACACTTTCAATTCTTTCCAAACTTTCTCGAATGGCACTATCTGGTAAACCAACCAGGCTAGATGATTTTCCCGTTAGTAACCAATTGACTTCAATATGAATTTTTTTTGCCTCAATGCCAATCAGCGCACTTCCATAGGTCGTCACAAACATACACGAGTATACGGGGTAGCTTTACTAGTATCAAGGAGAATATGTACGGATGAACAGGAGAAATTCTATGGCAAAATTTTAACCCCTTTTGTATCCATTGAGGATATACTGTTCATCAACCCTCCAGATGAATGGAGAATACAATCATGCGGCTTTGAATTCTGTCAATCACGTTTGAAAAGCGAAGATCTTGATCGCGAGCATGTAAATTTCTAATACCGTTACTGATTTTAATTTCGGGAGAAAAAATAAAAGTGGGGAAGAAAAAGTTAAATCCTATTCCGAATTCCGGTCCCCAATCATTTTTTTCTATTTTAACAAGTTCCTCGGCGCGCTTTGCTCTAGCATTGCTTGCCATATCGATATCCCCTTTAATGCCTGCTAGTGTATAAACCCTGAAATTTCCGATTCTATCACTTTGGAACTTTAAATGCACGGGGAATGACATTGTTATAGACTCTACTTTTTTTACAACCTCTGTTTCATCATAAGAGAACGGATCTGGATATCCTAGTACATATCGAATACCGCGGTCTATAAAAAATAGTTGTGG
>CAINBK010000109.1:0-2007 GCA_903846615.1 uncultured Bacteroidota bacterium | reverse complement strand
TGCAAGAGAACTGCTAAAAACAGCGGTTGAGAAAGACAAACATCTTGAATCCCTTATAGTACCCAAACTAAAGAACTGGGACCCCGACCGAATTGCGGTGCTTGATATGATTATGATGAAAATGGGAGTTGCAGAATTTCTTTACTTTGAGACCATTCCTCCCAAAGTGACTATCAATGAGTACATTGATTTGGCGAAGGAATACAGTACCGCACAAAGTGGACATTTTGTAAATGGAATCCTAGATAGCGTACGAAAAGAATTGGAAGAACAAGGAAAACTCAATAAAATTGATTTTAAAAAATCAAAAAAGTAAACACCAACCTTTTTATGAATCGAATTTCTATTTTTCTGGCATTGTCCTTACTTATTTACACGGGCTGTAAAGATTTACCCGCAAATACCAACAATGAATCAACTACTGATGCAACAGTCGCCGGAATGAATACGGAGAAAATTCCACAAGAGGACACCTCCCTATTCACCCGCTTAACATGGCTGGATACTACCGATCAAACGCTTGGAAAGTTAAAGCCAGGAAAAGAAATTGAAATTAAATGGCGTTTCAAGAATACTGGTGAACGCCCCTTGATCATTGAAGGCGTTACCGCGTCCTGTGGTTGTACCATTCCTGAAAAGCCAGAGAAACCACTGCTTCCCGGTGAAGAAGGAACTATCAAAGCAAAATTTAATGGAAGTGGCAATGGATATATTGTAAAACAAGTACACGTAGTTGCCAATACCAACCCATCAAAAAATCACACACTTAGTTTCTCTGGTGAAATCCCTGAACAAAAACAATAATCTATAATTATGAATACCCTCTATCTTCTACAGCAAGCAGCCCAACCTGGATTCGGCGGCTTTCAATTTATCTTTCTTGGAGCTATGATCTTAGTTTTTTGGCTTTTCTTTATACGCCCACAAGCAAAGCGCGCCAAGACTCAAAAGGAATTTATTGACAACCTGAGCAAAGGCGAAAAAATTGTGACAATTGCAGGAATACACGCTTCGATTAATAAAGTAAACGAAGACGGTACCTTACAAATCGAAACAAGTCCAGGTAGTTATTTAAAGATTGAGAAGTCTGCTATCAGCATGGACTGGACACAGGCTTTAAATAAGCCTGCTGCCGCAGAAAAAAAGTAATTATGTTACGGGTTGGCCTCACCGGTGGAATTGGCAGTGGTAAAACTACAGTTGCTCGCATATTTGAGTCACTGGGTATTCCTGTTTTTTACGCCGATGAGGCAGCAAAACGTTTAATGACAGAGGACCCCAAACTATCCGAGGCAATTAAAGAAAAGTTTGGCCCCTCTGCTTACCTAGACGGTAAATTGAACAGAACATTTATTGCTGAATTAATTTTCTCAGAGCCGGAAAAACTTGCCTGGCTAAATCAATTAATACACCCAGCAACCATCAATGCTGCAAACAGATGGTTTGAGGAACAAACGGCTCCCTACGCAATTCGTGAAGCCGCATTGCTTTTTGAAAGTGGGGCCGATAAGGGATTAGACTATGTGATTGGTATTACTGCCCCTGAGCTATTACGAATTGAAAGGGTTATAAAAAGAGATGGTATTAGCTCCGATGCAATCAAGCAACGAATGGCTAATCAGCTGGACGAAGAAAACCGTAAGAGTAGATGCAACTTTATCCTGCACAACGATAATAGCAGACCATTATTAACGCAAGTTCTGGAACTCGATAAACAACTCAGTACTATTGCAAACGAGATAAAGCTAGCTTAATTCGACTCCACCCTTCTTCAATTTTTTCTCTGCTGTTTGCAAATGAAAACCGTATGCAGCTCGGCTCCCCAAAGGCATCACCCATTACAGATGTAACATGGGCTGTATTCAAAAGATACATAGACAGATCTGCTGAATTAGAAATGGTAGTATCCCCATCGCTTTTGCCAAAATAAGCACGCATGTCTGGAAAAATATAAAAAGCTCCTTCGGGAATTGGGCATTTGATTAAAGGAATAGCCCCCACCAACTT
>CAINBK010000108.1:0-4931 GCA_903846615.1 uncultured Bacteroidota bacterium | reverse complement strand
TGACTTTATCAAAAAGTCCTTCAAGTCGCTCTTCATAACGGGTATCTGATCAACAGTCCTTGCACCTGTTCCAACTTCATCAACAATCTACGTTACCGTTTTGAGCAATTTCAAACGGCAAAAAATAAGGGGAATGCAGACCGAATAAAAGAAGCGTTTCAACTGATTAAAAATCTAGAAAATAGATTTCATTACATTAACAGATTTGATGCCATTACAAATTCTCCCGTACAATTTCCAACACGCATCAGGCATCATGACGCTAAAATAGCCAACCTTCTTTTTGATAATTCAACGAATAAAGTAATTGCAATCGTAGATCTTGACACAACTATGCCTGGCTTTTTTTTCTCTGACTTAGGAGACATGATTCGTTCAATGGCAGGCAAGACTGACGAAAATCATACACAGCTAGACCAAATTGTAATAGATGAAGACTACTACGAAGCGTTAGTTACAGGCTATCAATCAACTTTAGCTGGCTACAGCACTCCAGAGGAGAACAAATGGATCCATTGGTCTGGTATCTGGATCATTTATATGCAATGTCTTCGATTTATCACTGATTATTTTTTAAATGACCAGTACTATAAAATAGAATACCCCCTGCATAACCTTGATCGAGCCTGGAACCAATACCAACTACTAGTCGCGTTAGAGCAACACCTCAAAAGAAAATTTGATTTTGAACCAGGGAGCTTCTAATACTTTTTTTCAAAATGCTTAAGCTCGGCTTCAAAATTTAGAAATGGAAAATTCTGTTGAAGCTGCAATGTTTTTTCTAAAAATTGAGCCAGAAATTGTTGATGCGCATGGCTAGTAGAATGTTGTGGTTTGTGTTTATAGGCAATCTTAATCTTTCGGATTTGTTGCGCTAAATCCTGCGCACCTGGCGTTAAACAAGAAGTCAAAAAATGATTGACAACAAACTCAGTTGCGGCATAATTCGGATGCACAAGATCAATATCATAAAAGCGGTAATCGCGCAAAACATCTACTACTAATTCATAAGCAGGAAAATAATAGAGAGAGGAATCGGCTTCCTCTAGTTGCTGGATAGTTTCAAACAATCGGGCTTTACTACGATTGTTATCTTGTACACCATCGCGAATATGCCGAACAGGACTGATGGTGAAAAAAATAGAGATAGTTGGATTAAGCTCTTTGAGCTCCCGTATGGCGTTTCCTAAGCGTTCTACCAATTGATCAACAGGCATCATCTCCTTACTAAACCAATTTGCAGGAGCACGATGGCAGTTAGAAACAGGATCCTTTACCTTTTTAGAAGCCAGTTGAGCTAGATTGGTTAATCGATATGAAAATGCAGAACCCAAGGTTATAATTAAGAAGTTGGTGTGCTTTAAAAAATCATGGGCCGCCTGAATTGACGCATTAATTCGTTGAAGTACCAATTCAGGTTTAGGATCCGAGAATCGAGAATGATGATTCCAGCTATACCAGATACCTTCTAATTGAAATAAATCCTCCAATGAATATTGCCGACAAGTAACATAATCAGATAAAGCCTGTGTGATTGCATCGGGTGCAAATAAAATTCCATGCGGATTTTGCAATACATCAAATTTCAAATCGGACAAACCTGCACCAATATGCTCAGAAAAACATGAGCCTACTAGTAAAAGTTTGCTTGGATAACCCACTAATTGATGTGGCGGTTTAATATGGATGGGTAATGACCACTGCATATTATGCAAAAAGTTGAGTTGCCATTTTTGCGCAATTCAAAATATGAGACTTATTTATGCCTGTTTCCAAATGCTGCTGATCAAACCATGAAAAAAGATCAAAAGTGTCAAGGTTCCCCACTCGCTCACTCCCTGTAAAGGGACAACCCCCAAATCCCCCCAATGCTCCATCAAATCGAGTACACCCCGCCTCAAATCCAGCCTTCACTTTTTCTTGCCAATTGCTTTTTTCCCCATGTAAATGCAGCCCAAATTGCGCCTCTGGAAATGTCTGAATGACAGATGAAGTTAATTCGTAGACCTGTTTGGGAGTCGCATGCCCAACGGTATCAGCCAAAGCAATTATTTTTATTCCTAGTCTAAGCTGTGATTCAATTTGATCCAATACAATCTTTCTATTGTATTCGTCTCCATATGGGTTGCCAAAAGACATTGATAGATATACCACTAGATCCTTCTGCGCATCGAGACAAGCTTCTTTAATTTGACTTACGGTATCAAGGGAATCAGCTAATGTTTGACGGGTATTTTTTAATTGAAAGGTAGGCGATACAGAAAACGGGTATCCTAATACATCAACTGGTTGACAGGATACTGCCTCTAACGCCCCTTTGACCGCTGCTACGATCACCAGCAACTTTGTATTACTCTCTCCTCGATGTAGTCCAGTCAATACTTCAGCAGTATCAGCCAGTTGAGGAACGGCTTTCTTGGAAACAAAACTCCCAAAATCAAGGGTATGAAATCCTACCTGAAGCAGTGCATTAAAATAATCTATTTTTTTTTGCGTGGGAATAAGGAATGGCATCCCTTGCATCGCATCACGTGGACATTCAACTAGCTGTAGGGTATGCTTGCTCATTTTTTTGCCATACGTTGATTCATCGCTTCAAACAAGATAATACCCGTTGAAACCGACACATTGAGTGAGTCAAAATCCCCCTGCATTGGTATATACACTGTGGCATCAGCTCCCTTAAGTAAAGCAGGATAAATTCCCTTATCCTCACTCCCTAGTATAATACAACAGGGTTCTACAAAATTTGCATCTTTCAAAGATGTGCCTCCTTTCATTTGAGTTGCATAAACCTGCACTCCATTTAAATGTAGAGTGTCAACAGCTTTAAACAACGAATCTACCCGACAAATAGCAATCTTCTCCAAGGCACCTGCAGAGGTCAGCATAGCATCTTCTTGAAGCGCCCCCACTCCTTTATCCGGAATAATAATCGCATCCACACCAGTACAGTAAGCAGTACGTGCAATACCCCCAATGTTTCTAACATCCGTAATCCCATCAAGCATTAAAAATAAAGGCGATCTTCCAGCGCCAACCACCCAATCAATTACTTCCTGTAAAGACTGATACGTGATCCGGGATTTTAACGCTATACAACCATCATGAACTCCAGCATTGAACGTATCTAATTTAACATTAGGCACTACCTGAACTGGAACAGTTGCCAAACCAGCTGCCTTCTTTAACTGCACCAATAATGTATGCGAGAGGGATGAACTAATATAGATACGATCCAGCGATTCACCCTGCTCAAGCGCTTTAAGAACAGCAAGAGGACTCAGTATGAGTTTATTTTTTTTGGGTCGAGCTTGTTTATTTCGATATGTTTTCACTTCGCAAAGAAAGGAAAAAAAAGACCCGCTGTAAAATCAGCGGGCCTGTCTTGAAAATAGTTAAATTACTTTAGTTGGAAAGCTTTTTTCACCTTTCCAACATAATCTAGTTTTTCCCAGGTGAATAGCTCAACTTTTCTTTTAATCTGCTTTCCATTAGGTCCCTGAAATACCTTCTCTACAACAGCAGGCACACGTCCCATATGACCATAGGCGGCAGTTTCAGAGTACATAGGATTACGCAATTTTAGTCGTTGCTCGATAAAATATGGACGCATGTCAAATACCTGTTCTACTATTTTACCAATTTGACCATCCGTTAAATTTACCTTAGCTGTACCGTATGTATTCACATTTATACTGGTTGGCTTAGCCACACCAATGGCATAAGAAACTTGTACAAGCACCTCCTCAGCTACTCCAGCAGCAACTAGATTCTTGGCAATATGTCTTGTTGCATAGGCAGCTGAACGGTCCACTTTGGAGGGGTCTTTACCACTAAAAGCACCACCACCATGTGCACCCTTTCCTCCATATGTGTCCACAATGATTTTACGACCAGTAAGACCGGTGTCACCATGAGGGCCTCCAATTACAAATTTACCAGTGGGGTTGATGTGATATTTGATATCATCATTAAACAACTTGGCATATTTCTTGTACTTACTCTTTATACGCGGAATGAGAATATTGATAACGTCTTTTTTAATACGTGCCAACATCTTTGCCTCTGCATCAAAGTCATCATGTTGTGTTGAGATAACTATGGCGTCTATGCGAATAGGCCTGTTATTATCATCATACTCCAACGTAACTTGACTTTTAGCATCAGGACGGAGATAAGGCATTTTAGAATTTTTCTCCCTGCGAATTGCCGCTAATTCAATCAATAAATTATGCGCAAGATCAAGTGCCAAAGGCATATAGTGCTCCGTCTCATTAGTAGCATAGCCAAACATCATACCCTGATCACCCGCTCCTTGCTCTTCTTTCTTTTTGCGATCTACCCCTTGATTAATGTCGGCAGATTGCTCATGAATAGCAGACAAAATTCCACAGCTATTGGCCTCAAACATGTACTCACTTTTAGTGTATCCGATTTTCCGAATTACACCCCGTGCAATTTCCTGTACATCTAAATAAGCTTTTGATTTTACTTCACCAGCTAATACAACTTGACCTGTCGTAACCAGTGTTTCACAAGCCACTTTGGATTGAGAATCGAAGGCAAGAAAATTATCAATTAAAGCATCAGAAATTTGGTCCGCCACTTTATCAGGATGTCCTTCACTGACAGACTCAGAAGTAAAAAGATAGGGCATGGATTATGGGTTTAGGCCCACAAAGATAAGAGGAGTAAAGATTGAAAAACTAAGGCTTTGAATAAATTATACGCAACCTTAATCGTTTGCTGGGATTAATATAATTACCCCCTGCAAATACAGCTCTGCCATAGGCAACTAGATCATTTACATAGACAGCTCCCCAGTATCTGTACAAGGGCGAGAAGAGGTTAGTTCTGCCTGGAGCGTATACCCTTAGCTTAAAGTTGGAAGAGTCGTTAGTTACAATTTTTTGTACATAACGAGTAAT
>CAINBK010000107.1:0-3854 GCA_903846615.1 uncultured Bacteroidota bacterium | reverse complement strand
GGCGAACGAAATTCCTGTTTCATTTTCCAACCTCGATTAGTGCCGGAAGCGGCAAAGCGAAGGATACTATCGTGTTGTGGTTGGTGTGCAGGCGGGCAGCTGAAATTAATATTATCAATGGCCAGCATTAAGGGTAAGTTGTCGTTACTGCTATTCGAATCAAAGAGCGAACCTTGTCGGGCAGATTCAGGAACAATATCACCCAGCACTACGCCTGCTTTTTTATAGACCAGTCCGGGTTTAAAAATGGCATTGACTAATTCTAGCGCTTTATGAATTAACACACTTGAGTCAGCACTAGGTTTATCGAGTGTGCAGTGATTGTCATAAGCCATGCCGTGTCTTTGCCCGGGTGCGTGACTGATAATAAAAACAGATAGATAGCCTGCTGCACTAAACTGCCGGCGGAGTTTTTCTGCGGCACGTGCAGTGTAGGTAGCAATGGCTTCGCGGATTTCTTGGAGATCGTATACTTTACGGCCGAACGTACGCGTGGTGGCAATCATTTTTTTTTGGGTGCGTTCGTCCTCCATTTCCCGAGACGGGATTCCTTTTAGCTCGCGTACTAGTCTTGTGCCTACTACACCGCCGAGATATTTAGTGGCAAAGGTTTCACTCACATTGGCTAATTGCCAGCCATCATAGATGCCCCAGCGTTCGCGGAGTTGTTTGCCATAGCGTCTGCCGATGCCCCATAAGTCAGCTACGGCAGTGCGGCGTAGTGCCTCTTCAATTTCTGATTCGGTGGATAGCACCATCACGCAGTTGGTTGCTACTTTATTTTTCTTGGCAAGCCGATTAGCTAGTTTAGCCAGTGTTTTAGTAGGGCCTACGCCAATGGATACGCGAATACCGGTCCATTGTTCTACTTGATCCCGAATAGCGAGTGCTAGTTTTTCTAGTTCTTCCGTAACCAACTCATCAAGCTCTAAAAATGCTTCATCGACAGAGTATACTTCTACCCGTTCTTTACCAAGTATTTCTCGTAATACTTCCATCACGCGCCAACTCAGGTCCCCATACAAGGCATAGTTGGAAGAAAAAATAGCTACCTGTTGTGCACGTAATAATGAACGCACTTCAAATAGTGGCACGCCCATGGAAATACCCAATACTTTGGCCTCATCGCTTCGAGAAATTACACAACCATCATTATTGCTAAGCACCACCACAGGCTTTCCTTCCAACTTCGGTTGAAAGAGTCGCTCGCAGGTGCAATAAAAATTATTACAATCCACAATTGCTTTCATAGTCACTAATCAATAATCACGTGCGGCACCATTAATTCTGCTGGTGTATCGTGTACGTAACCACTCCCCACACCGTAAAGTCACTGAACTCAGCGAGGTTAATGGCTTTGTACCGGCTGTTCTCTGGAATTAAAAATGCGGATGAAAAGTTTTTGTGAAAACGTCGTACGAGTAATTCTCCGTTGAGTACCGCTACAATTACTTTGCCGTTCGCTAATGGAACTGATCGATCCACCACCAACACATCTCCATCAAAAATGCCGGCTTCTTTCATGGCATCTCCTTTCATCCGAAAAAAATAAGTGGCTGGTTTGTTGCGAATCAACTCTTCATTGAGATCAATACCGCGTTCCATATAATCGTCCGCTGCTGCACCAAACCCCGTGGCATTCGCATTGCGTACTTGTTGCTGGGAGAATCCCTTACTCCCTTGATAGGCCACCGGGCCTGAGAATGACTTACTATCCATCGTGAATTAATTTGAACCATAAAGCTAAAATTATTAGTAGTAAAACTAATTAAATTAGTATATTTTTTTATTTCTCACCACTCAGAGTCAGTAACTTAGCAGCAAACCCTTGTTATGCACCCTGTTATAGACTGTGTGCTCCCCAAATTTCTAGAACCCGGCTTTGAACCGTCCTCTGAATCCCAATTGATTCGGTTGGGGAAGAAGTGGGATGGGGGTTATGTCGTTGACCAACGCTCGGTACTAAAAGCATCCAGATTAGTCAGTTTTGGTTTAAATAATGACTGGAGTTTTGAGTCTGCTTTTATGAAACAGCATTCGGTGCCTGTGGCCATTTTTGACCATAGCGTCAGCAAACGCATTTACTTACGCAATTTTATTTATCATAGTCTGCTTGATTTTTCACCGGTTCAGGCCTATCGAAACCTATCGGCATTTTTTCGGTATCCCTTTTTTTTCAAGGGCCAATGCCAGCATCTTAGAGAGCATGTTGGCTACTCCTCTGTGCCTCGTATGGTTGAATTTAAAAAGGCCCTTCAGCTAGCAGGCCATCAGGAGGCGGAACCTATTTTTTTAAAGATTGATACAGAACAGTGGGAGTATACCATTCTGGAGGATTTAATAAAAGCTGCTCCCTTTATTACTGGATTGGTGATTGAGTTTCATCGGGTGGATCTTCATATTTCGGTAATTAAAGATTTTATTGACCGGTTTCCGGTGCCACTTATTTATACCCGTGCCAATAATTATGGGCACGTTAACCCAGCAAAGCAACCCCTATTGATAGAGTGTACATTCAGTGCATTCGGAGTGCCCCGACAGCAACCCTTTCAAGCAGCCGCCATCGATATGCAAAACGCAAGAAAACTTCCTCCCTATAAGTTGAGTTTTGCATAGCCGTATTTACTAACTTACTTCGAAATTGCCACTCTTGAATCAGCGTTTTTATTCATTGGATGTTTTCCGCGGAGCTACTGTTTGTTTGATGATTTTAGTGAATAACCCTGGATCCTGGTCGCACATTTACGCTCCACTCAAACATGCGCCCTGGCATGGATTAACTCCTACTGATCTGGTATTCCCCTTTTTTCTTTTTGCAGTGGGCAATGCCATGGCTTTTGTGATGCCCAAGTTAAAACAAGCCGGCCCTGCTATTTTTTGGCAAAAGGTGCTAAAAAGAACCGCTCTTATTTTTTTAATAGGGCTATTTCTTAACTGGTGGCCCTTTGTAAAAGCAAGTGATTATTCCTTTAGAGCTTTTGAATCTGTCCGTATCCTGGGTGTATTGCAGCGAATAGCCCTGGCCTACTTTTTCGCGGCCATCATCGTTTATTATTTAAAAGGTGCAAGAGCGTTTTATGCGTCCATGCTTTTGCTTCTCGGCTACTGGGCGCTTTGTTTACTGGGTAATCCTTTAGATTCATATAGCCTGCAAGGTTGGTTTGGAACGGAAATTGATAAGTTAATCCTTGGCGTAAAACATATGTACAAAGGAGAGGGTATTCCATTTGATCCTGAAGGAATTATAAGTACAATACCCGCTATCACGCAAGTAATACTGGGTTACTTTGTGGGTCAACATATCAAAGAGAATGGGATGAACAAAGAACAGCTTCCCACCATGCTGAACGCCTTGTTTGTAGCTGCCATCGCTATGCTCATAACTGGATTTTGCTGGGATATGGTCATACCCATCAATAAAAAAATCTGGACTAGCTCATATGTGGTCTATACAACTGGACTTGCTACCCTGACTATTGCCACTATGATCTATCTCATTGAAATAAAAGGTGTTCAATCCAAAATCGCCCATTTCTTTGATGTATTTGGGAAGAATGCCCTCTTTGTTTTTGCCCTCAGCGCTTTTTTACCAAAAGGATTTGCCCTTATAAAACTGGGAGAGGGTGTTACACCCTGGAACTGGCTTTACAAAAAGGTCTATATCCATATTCCTGGCGCACCGGAAAATGGTTCTCTCGCCTACGCCATAACGGTCATTAGCTTTATGTGGCTAATTTGTTGGTGGTTAGACAAAAGGAAAATCTATATCAAAGTTTAAGAGTTAACTCTCGTAGTACTACTTACGTATAAATTATTATATACTATTATCCCCTATATTTTAGTAAGTAATTCAT
>CAINBK010000106.1:0-12531 GCA_903846615.1 uncultured Bacteroidota bacterium | reverse complement strand
CTATGAAAAATATAATCTTATTATTGGTTGCTATTTGCTCATTGATCAGTTGTAGAAAATCTGATTCAGGCATTGATGCAAAAGTTGAAGGGCACCAAAGGCCTGGGATCGATTCAGTGCGGTTGGTAATACAAGAGATGCTTGAAAAAAAAGGCAGTTTCGAATGGGCCTCCTTATCGCCAACACTTCTTTGGACAGCTATTCAAAAGAGTAATGGTATTGTGGCTGTGGGTTATCAAACCACAGCTAACTCGTTTCGAGATAATCAACTTCCCACTATAAATATTCAAGATGTAGATTGGTTGCGAACGAAGGAGTCTTTACTGAATGAACTTTTAAAGTTGGAGCGAGCGCTCAATCCTGCGCTTGACCTAGCGGATATAGTACCCTGGGAAGAAAACACTCTCCCAGTCTTTAATATCGTTATTAAAAATCCAAAGTCATTATTTTACTTATTAAGCTCGCCGCTGGTACGTTATGTAGAGCCAATGGAATATGATCAGTATTTACTTTCAGCGGATGAGCGCAGGTCTAGTGGTTGCAACAGCAATCTTCCTGCGCGTGGGCTAGTGGCTGGCGTACATTATGGGGTGGTCACTCCGAATGCTAAAGCGTCGTGGAATTATCCGGCACATGGTATTTTGGATGCCTGGCGATACGTTTCAGGCAAAGGGATCAAGGTTTTTTTAATTGATACAGGGATCGGATATGGGCAGGAAAGCTTTGGTGCAAATTTTAATCAAGGTTTTTCAGGTGGTAGAACTTTAGAGCGGTTGGTAACATTGCCTCGCCAACGATTTTTAGGTATTATCAATGTGGGACCAGCTGAAACTCCTGAGGATAGATGTGGTCATGGCACCGCAATGGCAGGTGTATTGGCTGCCCCTCGCGGTACAGAGGGAAATATGGTAGGGATTGCTTACAATGCCAATTTAGTTACCTGCCGAGCAGCAGCGGATGTATTCATTGATGAGGCAAGAGAAGTAAAAGGGGTCAGCGATGCATTCACAGTTGCGGCTCAGCGTGCTGATGTAAAAGTGATAAGTATGAGCATGGGGCGAATAACGGTGAGTTCTCAAATCAGGGATGCAATACAATATGCACATGCAAAAGGGAAGTTGATTTTTTGTGCGGCAGGAACCTCTTTTGCTTTTACAGCCAATTGGGCAGGAGTTATTTTTCCTGCTACACTTCCAGAAGTGCAAGCTGTGACAGGGGTAAAGCAGTTAACGAATTTTGAAGCCTGTTCACATTGTCATACAGGGCCTGAAGTGGACTTTGTAGTCGAGATGGAGAGAGTAAGTGATCGAACATTTCCGTTAACTGTTTCGGATCGTGGCAATGAACCCTCGACCATTGGTGGCTCGTCAGTTGCAACAGCTTCTATGGCTGCTATGACCGCCTTAGTGTGGAGTCGATATCCCTATTTTAGTAGAGATCAAATTTTAACTCTACTGGAGCGTTATAGCACTTATTATCCGCAAAGGGATCCACGGTGGGGATGGGGCAAATTTCAGCCGGTGCTGGCTGTTGATTGATAGAGGAGTGCCCCTCTTTCAAATAAAAAAAGCTGTCCAATTGGACAGCTTTAAATTTTGTAATTGGTAAGACTTTATGGAAATATTCCCAACTCAGCATAGATCGTCGCAACCTTATTGATAGCAACAACATATGCTGCAGTTCGCATATCTGGTATTGCGGGATTCTCTCTCCATGCATTCATAATCTCATGGGTGGCGTTGATCATTGTCTCTTCCAGACCGCTATACACCAGGTCTACCTCGTCGGGTCCGTGCATGATCAATTTTCTAGCATGGTCATTTGATTTTTTTCCAGTCAGTTCCTCAATTTGATTCAGGATACTGCTATTGACATTTTCAGTAAATCGTTTTTCCATTCGACCGTACCGAACATGGCTTAAATTTTTAAGCCATTCGAAATACGAAACAGTAACACCGCCCGCATTTAGATACATATCGGGTATTACAATGGTGCCTTTTTTAGCAAAATGGTCATCTGCCTCAGGTGTAAGTGGTCCATTCGCACCTTCTCCAATTATCTTAGCTTTTATACGAGGGGCATTTTCGCCGTTGATCACATTCTCTAATGCGGCTGGGATCAAAATATCGCAATCAAGTTCAAGTGCGTCAGTGGATTTTTTGATGTCGGTTGCTCCTGGGAAATTTAAAATTGATCCAGTTTTCTTGCGGTGTTGGAATACAGCTTCTACGTCTAATCCATTTTCATCCAAAATGGCACCCTCATATTCAGCGAGTGCAATCACTTTGGCTCCCGCTTTTTGGAAAAAATGAGCTGCCCAATATCCCACATTTCCCAGACCTTGTACTATTACTCTTTTATTTTCTATCCCGATCGGCAAACCAAGTTTGTTCATGATATCAGGGATATTACATACTTCTCTGGTGCCATAGAAAACACCAAGCCCCGTGGCCTCTCTTCTTCCACGAACTCCTCCCTGCGTAATTGGTTTACCGGTGACGCAACCTGCTGCATCAACCTCGCCAGGCCGCATGGAAACATAAGTATCAAGTATCCATGACATTTCTCGTTCCCCTGTACCATAGTCGGGTGCAGGAACATCCGTACCAGGTCCAATGAAATTTTTCTTAATTAATTCTGAAGTGTATCGACGTGTTATGCGTTCTAATTCGCCTGCGGAGTATTTTTTAGGGTCTATTTTAATTCCCCCTTTACCACCACCAAAGGGCACATTTACTATAGTGCATTTATAGGTCATCAAGGCGGCAAGTGCCATTACCTCATCTTGGTTTACTTCTGCTGCAAATCGTATCCCTCCCTTACAAGGTGTTTTATGATGTGAATGTTGAACACGGTATGCCTCAATGACTTCTATTTCTCCATTATCTCTTTTAATGGGAAATCGAAGTTGTAGAACCGAATTACATTGTCTGATTTGATTGAGTAGTCCTGAGTCCCATTTTGTAAAACGGGCAGCCTTGTCGAAACTTCTTTCAACGGCACCGAAAAAACTGTAATGTTTGTCCGACATAAATTGTTTTTTTGTGTTGAGCAATCGTTATTGTTGGCTTATTTTTCGTTTTCCATTTTTGCAATCCTTCTGTCCAATCTGATCAAGTACAGAATTAATCCTGTCAGTATAGCGAGGATTACTGCTATCACCACATATATCCGGCCATCACTTCGCATGAGTTCGGCCATTTCAGTTTTTGGGACCTGGCTAAACAAGGGTTGGGTATTCAACGTTAATATGGCAATTATAAATAGCGCTAGTTTTTTCATGATTCAAATTGTTTGTCCTCTAATTTTTTCAATCGGATTTTGAGCTGCGTTATCCAAACTCCCAATAGTGTCCATCCCAAAACGGCAGGGTAAAAAACAATTCGCATGCTTGAGCTGATATCGTTTTTAACATCCAGGGCGGGATTTCCTTCATTTCCCGGATGTAGACTGGGCAGAATACGAGGAAGTATCCAAATGGCTGGAAACAATAATACAAAGGCAAATACATTGTACACGGCACTAATCCTCGCCCTTTTGTCAATGTCATTGATAGAATCTCTAAGCACCATATAGGCGGCATAAACCAACAAGGCAACGGCTGCGCCAATTAATTTAGGATCTCTAGCAATGGTGCTGAAAGAATCTAGTAAAGGAATATTTGGATCAGCCCAGGTATAGGATGCCCATATAGCTCCGGTACTATATCCCAATAAACCAAAAAGGATGCCAGTTCCCGCATATAAACGAGAAGCGCGGTCATATTTAGGAAGTAGCGTTCTTAAGTATCGAATGGCGTATACTACTGAAACAGTAAAGAGAATCATCATGGAAAACCACATGCAAACATGGAAGTATAGATTACGGATAGTTTCCTGTAACAAGGGAAGACGGGGTACAGGTCCCAACAGGCCTGCAATAAAGGTGTAGGCTAGCAAACAGATCGACAATATCTTCCACCAATGCTTCTTCATGAATTTCCTTTGCAAAATTAGGGAGATAGAATCAAAAGGGAAGAGTGCATTCCTTAGTCTTTCCACAAAAATGGAAATAAAATAACAGCAAGCAGAATTACAAGTGCATCCAGTGCTAATAGTAATAAAACCGTTGATATGGGAACTTCTAATAAAGGGGAAAAAGCAGTTGCTGAGAGGCGCATCAATAGCACAACTTGCGGGATAATTACGGGGAACCCTAAAATAGCCATTACAGCTGCATTTTGTTGAGCACGGGCTGCGATGGCAGCCAGGAACCCAAATACCAGACTTAGACTAAAGCCTCCTAAAAAAACTAGTCCAAGAAAAGCACCCATTTTGTCAACCGGATTTCCCATCAGCAAGATGAAAAAAAGAAGACTGATTCCACTCATCACCAGCATTAATATCCCGTTGTAGAGAAGTTTTGCAAGAATGAAACTAGTAGGGTGATGAAGCGTGTAATAATATAGCATGCGTCCTTTGCTTTCTTGGAGAAAAGCTTTTGCGACAGCATTGATACATATAAAGAGTTGTGTAATCCAAAATAACCCATTCCACACATTTGCCTCGGGTGATTCCAGCGCCATGAAAAGAAGAAAGAGGGTGGAGGCTCCATACAGCAATAAGCCATAAAAGCTATACTGCTGTCGAAGCTCAAGCAGCATATCTTTTTTTAACAGAGAAATAATCTTGCGCATAACATCAAGATTGTTGGTAGCATTTTCTGCAGCGGGGTTCGTAAGAATCAGTTGCGCCAAGCATTACTTGCTCTTCATTGGCCACTTTTCGATAGGAGTAATTAGCAATGCTGCCACACTGTTGACAAATCGCATGCAATTTTGTAACATAGTCAGCTTTTGCCAATATGAGCGGCATTGGTCCAAATGGTTTCCCTAGGTAATCCATGTCTAACCCGGCCACAATCACGCGAATTCCTTTGAATGCTAATAAATCGCAACAGTCGGCAATTTCTGAATCAAAAAACTGTGCTTCGTCAATTCCCACTACTTCTGCATCCTCTAGTTTATCGAAAATCTCTTTGGCAAATTGTACGGGGACGGCGTTAAAAAAATTTGTGTCGTGTGATACAATCTTTTCCTGGGAATACCGATTATCAATTTGGGGTTTGAATACAGCAATTCGTTGGTTAGCGATCTGAACACGTTTGAGGCGTCGGATTAATTCTTCCGTTTTTCCACTGAACATTGATCCGCAGATTACTTCAATGCTCCCTCTTCTTTCTCCGCTATTGTTCGGTTCTATAAACATCTTGCACGTAAAATTATTGCGAAAGGTACTGTGTCTTTAATTGAATCTCCATTTTTTTCTGATAAAATCCAGTATAGTATATGTTGCTCCCTGTTTTGTATGTACATACTCTCGAGCTGCCGCACCCATCTGAGCTAATTTGATTTTATTTGATAGTAGTGACTCGAAGTGAATTCCAAGAGTTTTGCCAGGGTCATTTCCTTGCTCCAGTGCTAGGGCTCCACCCTGACTTAATAACGCTAAGGCTTCTAAAAATCGTTGGTGATGAGGCCCAAAAAATACTGGTACGCCATACACGGCTGCTTCCAATGTATTATGGATGCCGGGTTGTTTAAAACCTCCACCCACGTAGGCAAAGGTTGCATATCGGTATAATTTAGAAAGTAAGCCGATCGAGTCTATAAGTAGAATCTTAGCATTCGAATTTCCAGTGGTTTGGAAAGTGGATAAAAGTTCAGACTGAGGAAAAATTACTTGTAATTCACGCAGACGACTACTACTTACTTCATGCGGGGCAATAATTATTTTCAGGTCAGCAAGTGCTGGATTCTCTATTGCACGTGCGATTACTTCTTCATCTCCTGGCCACGTGCTACCAGCAACTAATAGGGGGTTACTGCCCTTGAACTGTTCTACTGCATCAATAGTTGAAGGGGCGGAAGCTATTTCGGCAACACGATCAAATCGGGTATCTCCGGAAACCGAGCTTATCGGACCTAGTCCAATCTTTTCGAGTAGGGCCAATGAATCTGGATCCTGCACAAATAAGTGGTCAAATCGTGCTGCCATTTTTCGAGAGATCCCTCCATACCATCGAAAAAATGACATCTCTTTTCTGAAAATGGCTGAAACAAGAAGCAGCGGAATTTTTCGATAGCTTATTTTCTTCAAGTAAAAAAACCAGAATTCATACTTTACAAAAAGAACAAGTTCAGGGTGGGTGATATCTAAAAATCGTTTTGCAGTTTTTGGTCCATCCAGTGGTAAATAAAAAACCCAATCTGCCCCGGAATAGTTCTTACGTATTTCATAGCCAGAAGGTGAAAAAAAAGTAAGTAAAATTTTATGCTGCGGATATTCTTTTCTTATTCTTTCTATCAACGGTCTTCCTTGTTCAAATTCACCTAATGAAGCAACATGCATCCATATCACTCGATCATGAGGGCTGATTTGTGCGCGCAGTCTTTTGAAAATCCCTACTCGTCCCATCACCCAGGATCTTGCCTTGGCATGAAAGGGGGCGGCCACCCAAAGGCTGACTCTGAAAAAAAGCAGAAAAATATGATAGAAGACTAGGTACAAGTTGGTCAATCTTACGTTTTGCAAAGTTAGTTCCATTCAACGGAACTGTATCCATTTCGTTACTTTTGTCGCTCATTGATTAATCAAGCTATGCGACCCATTCAAATGGTGGATACGAAGACGCAGTATCTTAAAATTAAGCAGGAAGTTGATGATGCTGTATTACAAGTGATGGAGAGCAGTGCCTTTATTAATGGGCCAGCTGTCTCCTCTTTTTCAAAATCATTAGCAAGTTACTTAGATGTCAAGCATGTAATTCCCTGCGCTAATGGTACCGATGCTTTGCAAATTGCAATGATGGCGCTTGATCTACAGCCAGGCGATGAAGTGATTACTCCTTCCTTCACATATATCGCAACAACAGAGGTGATTAGCTTATTACGATTAAAGCCAGTTTTTGTCGAAGTTGACAGGCATACATTTTGTATGGATCCTGCATCTTTACGCAGCGCTATCACTCCTCGTACTAAGGCCATTGTACCGGTACATTTATACGGTCAAGCGGCTCCTATGGAAGAAATCCTAGCGATTGCAAGAGAATTCAATTTATATGTCATCGAGGATAATGCGCAAGCCATTGGAGGTCGTTACCTTTTTAGTGATGGCACGCAACAGATGACCGGCACCATGGGACATATCGGCTGCACTTCTTTCTATCCTTCTAAAAACTTAGGAGCATTTGGTGATGGGGGTGCAATTTTTACTAACGATGACGCATTAGCAAGTCGAATTAGTATGATTGCTAATCATGGGCAAAGTAAACGCTATTACCATGATGTAGTGGGATGTAATAGTCGATTAGATGCCGTACAAGCTGCAATCTTGTCCATTAAATTGAAGCATCTCGATGCGTATAATCTGGCTCGTCAGACTGCTGCTGATTTTTATGATCAGGCTTTTGCAGATGTTGCGTCGTTGACGACTCCTTACAGAGCGCCTTATTCGAAACATGTATTTCATCAATATACATTACTCCTTGAAGGGAAAAACCGTGATCAGTTGGTTGCTTATTTGAATGAGCGCAAAATCCCTTCGATGATTTATTACCCTGTGCCCGGACATCGGCAAAAAATGTTTGGTCTCTCCGGAAACACACTTCCGGTTCTTCCTGTTACTGATTGGCTAACGGAGCGGGTAGTTTCTCTTCCCATTCATACAGAACTAGATCAGGAGCAACTTTCTGCTATCACCAAAGCAGTTCTTGATTTTGTTGGGTAACTCAATGCTATGGGCACAAAACAGCTAAACCGATTGCTTGAAAAACTGGATTCCATCGCAGTAATCGGTTTGGGTTATACAGGGTTGCCGCTTGCATTACGCTTAGCTGAACACTTTAGTGTTATAGGGTATGATAGTGATGTAATACGAATTGGTCAATTGCAGCAAGGGATTGATTCAAACCAAGAACTTGCGTTGTCTGGATCTTTAAACTTATCATCGCTATTTACCAGCGATTCATCTTTGTTGGCGAATGCCAACGTTTTTATTATTGCTGTTCCTACGCCTGTTGATCAACGAAAAGAGCCAGATTTAAGTTATTTAAAAGAAGCAGTTGAGCAGGTTGGTAAATTTTTAAAACCTGGCGATTGTGTGGTTGTTGAGTCGACAGTTTATCCGGGCTGTACCGAGGAGTTTTGTGCTCCAATATTGGAAAAAATTTCAGGACTCAAGTTGGGAGAGGATTTTGCGATGGGATACTCTCCGGAACGTATTAATCCAGGCGATACAGTTCATCATATTGGTGCAGTGGTAAAATTGGTAGCTGCTACTGATCTTGATACACTAGATTTTTTGACACAGCTTTATCAACATGTCACAGAGGCGGGGGTACATCCCTGTGAGGGAATTCGTGTTGCTGAGGCCGCAAAATTGACAGAGAACATTCAGCGGGATGTGAATATAGCGTTACTTAATGAGCTGTCTGCTGTGTACGAAAAATTGGGTATACATCCAGGACATGTTTGGGAAGCTGCTGCAACTAAATGGAACTTTCTTCCTTTTCGACCAGGATTAGCCGGAGGGCATTGCATCAGTGTTGATCCTTATTATCTGCTTAATTCAATAAAACAAATTGGGGGCAAGGCTTTTATTGTAGAAGAAGCAAGACGGGTAAATGAAGGAATGGTAGACCGCGTGGCATCTCAAGTGATTCAACATTTGCAGTCCAAGGCGGAAGGAGTAAGCAAAAAACGTGTTTTGATAGTGGGAGCCAGCTTCAAGCCCAACGTCAGGGATGTTCGGAATTCAAAGCCTGTGGAACTTGCTAAATTGTTGATTAAGGAAAATATTGAAGTAGATATTATTGATCCACTAGTTGACGCAAAACATCTGGAGCATGCTTCCGGAGTATTGTTAACTGATCAGCCTAATGGTTCTTATCATGTAGTGGTGATAGCCGTAAACCATACTGTTTATAAAGAGCTAGGAGAAAGCTATTTTTGTGATTGCACCTTCTCAACTTCTTTAATCATAGATTTGACAGGAGCATTTAAAGATGTAATTCGTAATCGAAAATATTGGACTATTTAATATGCCATTTACTACTACTAAATTTCCGGGTTTACTCGTCTTTGAACCGCAAGTGCATGGGGATAGCCGGGGTTATTTCTTTGAATCTTATAACGAACACACATTCAAAGAACAGGGTCTTGAGTTTCGATGGGTGCAAGACAATCAATCCTCCTCTGGTTATGGAGTGATACGTGGTCTTCACTTTCAAACTCCACCTAACGCCCAAACAAAACTTATTCGCGTATTAAGAGGCAGTATTTTGGATGCGGTAGTTGATATCAGAAAAGGCTCTCCAACTTATGGTCAGGTGTTAACCATTGAGTTGAGTAGTGAAAATAAAAAGCAATTATTGGTCCCTCGGGGATTTGCGCATGGGTTCTCAGTGCTGAGCGATCAGGCAGAAGTTTTATATAAGTGTGACGCGCTGTATCACAAACCCAGCGAGCAGGGTATTTTATTTGCAGATCCTGATCTCAAAATTGATTGGAAAATTCAGGCTGGAAAAGAGATTGTTTCTGATAAGGATCAAGTCCTTCCTTTTCTCCGAGATTTTGATTCACCTTTTTATTTTCAAGAAGCGTGAAGGAGTTAAATGATAACAGACCGCTTGTATTAGTAACCGGGGCCAATGGGCAATTAGGAAAGGAATTGCAGCGGCTTGAAACAAAATGGTCTGCCTACAAGTTTCTTTTTTTGTCTCGAGAAGATTTGCCAATTCATCATTTTGAATTAGTGCGTAATTTTTTCAAAGGGTGTAACCCATCTGTTTTGATCAATTGTGCAGCTTATACGGCAGTCGACAAGGCCGAACAAGAGCCGGACTTGGCCTATCAGATCAATGCTGAGGCGGTTGGTGTTCTTGCTGCAGTTTGTGCAGCCAATCATTGCCGGTTTATTCACGTTTCAACTGATTATGTTTTTGATGGGAATGCTAAGCTGCCCTATAAAGAAGACGACCCTACAGCTCCGCAGAGCGTATATGGGCGAACAAAGCTGGAAGGGGAGCGGCAAGCACTGTTAGCTAATCCCAATACTATTATTATCCGTACCTCCTGGGTATACTCTTCGTTTGGTAAAAACTTTGTAAAGACTATTATTCGTTTGTTACAGGATAAGCCGTTGATCAGCGTGGTTCAGGATCAATTGGGTTCTCCCACCTATGCGGCTGATTTAGCTGATGCAATACTTCAAATAGCATCATCAAATAGTTGTATATCAGGAATATATAACTATTCTAATAGTGGCGTAATTAGCTGGTTTCAGTTTGCCAATGAGATAGGAAAGCTTGCTGGAATATCCACTCCTATCAAGGGGATTACAACTGCTGAATATCCCACTCCAGCTAAAAGACCCGCTTGGTCAGTACTGGATACTTCTAAAATTGTGACCACATATGGGGTAACCATAAGAGATTGGAAGGATAGTCTGGGTCAGTGTATGCATGAATTGGGGTACTAGCAAGCTTTGCACGCCTCTCAAAGAAAAAACCCTGGCATAGTTGCCAGGGTTTACTGTTGACCCATAAGGATTCGAACCTTAACAGACAGAACCAAAATCTGTAGTGCTACCGTTACACCATGGGTCAATCCAATCCGTAAACGGGAGTGCAAAAATAGGGCAGTTATGCTTTTGCCCCAAATGGATTTTGAAATTTCAGACAGCTTTTACAGTAATCAGGAAATAGTTCTTTTTCCCTTTTTGAATCAAAATATATCGCTGATGCAACAGAAATGATGAGTCCACCTTTAGTTCAACAGATTCAATTTTTTTACGATTGATACTCACGCCACCACCTTGTATGGTTTTTCGTGCTTCCCCTTTACTAGGAAAAATACCCGTATTGGCCAGCAGGCTAACAATGTCAATTCCCTCAGCTAGCGAGGCTTTATCCACTTCTACTTTAACTACACCTTGAATTTGCTCCAGATCGGTTTCGGACAGTGACTCAATGGGGGATTGTTGGTTCGAGAATAGTTTTTCAGTGGTCTCAATTGCTTTGCTTAGCTCCGCTTGTCCATGCACAAAGCTGGTTACTTCCGAAGCAAGTTTACGTTGCAGCGTTCTTGCTGAGGGGTTTTGTTGGTGTGTTTCAGTTATGCTGTCAATTTCTTCGCGAGTGAGGAATGTAAATAACTTAATCCAGCGAGTTGCGTCAGTATCACTTGCGTTCAACCAAAATTGATAAAACTGGTAGGGGGATGTTTTAGCAGGATCAAGCCAAATATTTCCAGATTCAGTTTTCCCAAACTTTCCGCCATCCGACTTGGTGACAAGTGGATTTGTGAATACAAAAGCTTCGCCTCCGCATTTTCTTCGAATTAGTTCAGTACCTGTTGTCATATTGCCCCACTGGTCACTGCCTCCCATTTGAAGTTTGCATTGCTTCTGTTGGAAGAGCCAATAAAAATCATAGGCTTGCATAAGCTGATATGCAAACTCAGTATAACTAATCCCAGTCTCGCCCTCAATTCTTTTTTTTACACTATCCTTAGCCATCATATAGTTGACTGTAATGTGTTTGCCCGTATCTCTCAAGAAATCTATGAATGAAATTGATTTGAACCAATCGTAGTTGTTGACCAATTCTGCTGCATTATGAAGCGTGGGAGAAAAATTTAGGAATTGTTCTAACTGTGCTTTGACGCCCAAAATGTTTCGTTGCAGGGTTTCCTCATTTAGCAAATTTCTTTCTTCGCTTTTACCACTTGGATCGCCAACCATTCCGGTGGCGCCACCAATTAAGGCAATGGGTTTATGGCCAGCTCTCTGAAAATGAACCAGCAATAAGATAGGGAGCAGGCTTCCTATATGAAGACTATCCGCTGTAGGATCAAACCCTATATACCCAGTTGTCAATTCTTTTTCCAATTGTTCCCGGGTCCCCGGCATGATGTCCTGAATCATGCCTCTCCAGCTCAGTTCATCCAACAAATTCATTGATGGTTAGTTTTCGCAAATGTAATATACCCCTTTTAGAATAAGCTCAACTGGTGTTAACTTTACGCTTGACCATGCCTTACCACTTGCAACGGTTTCTTTTTGGTTTAATTTTTACTATTCTCAGTGCCTTGGGAATGGTGCAGGCACAATCTTTCCAAAATGGATGGATCAAGTATGGCCTTACTTATTATAAGTTTAAGATTGCTCAGGATGGATTGTATAAAATCGATCAGCCTACACTTGCACGTCTTGGACTTGCACAAACGCCGGTAACTCAATTTTCACTATGGAGAAATGGGGTTGAGGTGCCCCTTTATACCACTTTGCAATCTGGAACTCTATCGGCAGAAGGCTATCTAGAATTTTGGGGGGAGGCTAACGATGGTAGCGCTGATCAATCTCTTTACAACTCCCCGGATCATCAGTTGAATGAGCGTTGGAGTTTATTTACAGATTCAGCCACTTATTTTTTAACTGCAGATCCTTCTGCGGCACATCCCCGTTTGCAGCCTTTTGCTAATGTTATTCCAGT
>CAINBK010000105.1:0-21908 GCA_903846615.1 uncultured Bacteroidota bacterium | reverse complement strand
GTAGCCCTCTTTTGTATCGGTATAAACTTTGCTTGATATACAATCGAAATTCGTAGTCGCCGGAAAGCTTGGTAAATAAATAGGAAGGCCTGAACAGTCGCATGAATTTTTCCAACTCAGCTCCTTCCAATAAGGTTAAGCGACGAACCAACGCTTTGTTAAATCGATAGTCAATAAACTTTTCTTGTTCTTCCAGTAAAAGCCGTTGTTGAAAACCCAGCATGCTTTTATTACGACGAAATCGAAACATGTTGATCAATTCGTTCACGTCAAGCCCCACTCCTGCTCCATATTGTGGCGTAACAATTTTGAGTCCTGGTTTTTGGTAGTTAAAAACTTTTGCATATTCCTGCCGGTTGCGAATCGAATCTAATTTATAGTTACGCGGAAACACTTTTACTTCCCGAAGTACCGGTATACTAACCTGCAGGGAGATGTCAAATTGCATGGGATTAGCAATTTTTATAACAGGAAATTTCATCGTGGGTTTATTCAAATAGCTGAACCAAATTGAATCTCGATCGGTAACCCGTATTTCGTAATAACCATCTGTATTGGTAACAGCACCCCCGCCTCCAGTGGAGAGGATACTCACTAGTTCAAGCGGATAGTTTCGTGAACTATCATAGACAACTCCTTTGATTAAATAAGACTGAGCAAAACTTATGTTAGTCCCAATCAGCAAAATCCAACTAAGTAAAATATAGTGCTGCAGTCTGGTCATTTGCATTGGTCAATCTGCTTGAGATAAAATTTCTTTTTCAATGACTACGGGGTAATGCAAATGTTCCAGTGCGTGGATTTTCTCTGCTAAATTTTCTACAAGGTCAGTAGACAATACTGGACAAGTAGCTTGAAAAATGGTTGCACCATGATCATATTGTTCGTCAACATAGTGAATAGTAATACCACTTTCTTTTTCGTTAGCTGCTAATACAGCACGGTGCACAGCTTCTCCATACATTCCTTTGCCACCATATTTAGGCAATAAGGCAGGATGAATATTGATTATTCTTTTTTCCCAATGATTCAGCAATGAAACTGGAATTTTCCAAAGAAATCCAGCTAATATAATCCAGTCAATCTTTGCTGCTTGTAATTCGGGGACATAGCCATCGCCTTTCAAAAATTTTTCTCGATCTATAATTAGTGTGGGAACTGAATACTCTTTTGCAAAGTTTAAAACGCCTGCATTGGTTTTATTGGAAACGATTAGCGCGACCTCAATTTTATTGCTGGATTGAAAATGCGCAAGAATTTTTTTTGCATTACTGCCTGTTCCTGATGCAAAGATGGCTATGCGTTTCATGTCACAAAGATGTAGAATGCCGTTTGATCTGTTGCTTTCAACGCAAAAAGCCCATTTTTTCGCCAAGCTTTTTGATATAGGAACGAAAGAAACGAAATTGTCCGAAGGGAATACTAATAGCCAGCACCATCAAAGGCCATAATGCAGTTACGAGCAATATGTAGAGTGTTGCCCAGATCCAATCTTGCTCCGGTGCTAAAAAATTCATGATTTTTTTTGCCGCCCACCCCGTTGCACTTCCTCCGATGGCAAACGTGCATAAGATCAACCCTAGTTGCAGGGGTCCCACCTTCCATTTTTCTCGTAAACGATTAAACATGCTATTGCAACAGGGTTTTTAAGGTTGCAAAGGTCTCGAAAAATAGCGTTCACCCCCCTTTTTTACACTTTGATTGCCCTTTTTTGGCAGATTTTTACCATTCCGTGACAGGTCAATTTTGTTTCACGGGCAATGCCACCAAATCCCTTGAATTGCAACAGAGTTATGCAAGAAAAAAAAGTTAAACTCTATGCATTTTTGAAGGCTACTTCGCCTAATTTTGCGCGCGAGAAGCGTAATTTTTCCACATTTTCAGCTTAACCGCGTTTATGATGTCAACAAAACAAGTCTCAACGCATCTAATTTTCTTCCTTTCGTCCTTTTTATTTTTCTCTGTCTCTACGTCAATTGCACAGGATGCTGCAGCAGGGAAAACCATTTTCATGAGCAAGTGCGCCTCCTGCCACAATGTGCTCAAAAAGGGAACGGGCCCTGCATTAGCCGGATTAGAAGAGCGTCACAAATGGGCCGACCACAAAGAGCTACTTGCCTGGATTAACAATCCGGCGGCTTACATGGCTAAGGATCCTTACACACAGGGATTGAAGGCGGAGTATGGTTCCATGATGACTGCATTTGCTGATGTTACCCTTCAGGATGTTGACAATATTGTTGCCTATGTGAATGAGGCGGCTAAACCTGCCCCGGCACCAGCTGCTGGAAGCGGTGAAGCGGTAGAAGAAGGTGGTGGTAATTCCGTATTCTTTGGTATCATTTCTCTGCTTCTTGGAGTAATTGCCCTGATCCTTATGCAGGTTAACAGCAATCTGAGAAAACTTTCTGATCAAGCAGAGGGTGTAAAAACACCAGAAGGTATACCCTTCTGGCGCAACAAGACTTATATCACATTGATTTCCATAGGTTTATTTGTTTTTGGCGGATATATGGTTGCCAAGGGCGCTATTGGTTTAGGCCGTCAAAAGGACTATCAGCCGGTTCAACCGATCTACTATTCTCATAAAGTTCACGCAGGTATTAACCAAATCAATTGCTTGTACTGTCATGGAAGTGCAGAACAAAGCAAGCACGCGGCTATTCCCTCTGTGAATACTTGTATGAATTGCCACAAGGCTATCCAAGCCTATGAAAAAGGGCCAAAGATTTTTGATGAGGATGGTAATGAGATTGACGGTACTGCTGAGATCCAGAAATTATATGAATATGCCGGATTTGATCCCAATCAGCCTAACAAATGGGATCCATCTATGATCAAGAAGCCAATTGAGTGGGTTAAGATTCACAACCTGCCTGACCACGTTTATTTCAGTCACGCGCAGCACGTGACTGCTGGTAAGGTTCAGTGCCAGAGCTGTCATGGTGAAATCAACCAGATGGGCGAGGTAAAACAAGTAGCCGATTTGAGCATGGGATGGTGTATTAACTGTCACCGTGAGTCAAACGTTCAATTTAACTACGATAGCACAAAAGGTAATAAATTCTATAGCATTTACGAAAAGTTTCATAATGACTTAAAGGCCGGTAAAATGGATAGTATCAAGGTGAAAGATATCGGCGGCCTGGAGTGTCAAAAATGTCACTATTAAGATTATTCGAACCCACCAACCAAGGAAATTATGAGCCAAAAAAAGTACTGGCAGAGCTTCGGGGAGGTCAATGAGAGCGAGAGCTTCAAACAACAGAACCAGGACGAGTTCCGGGAAGAGTTGCCCTTCGAAGGGATGGACGACAAAGGTCTTTTGGATGCCACGGCACCCCGCCGGGATTTTCTGAAATACCTCGGATTCAGCACCGCTGCAGCAACCTTAGCAGCTAGCTGTAAGATTCCGGTTAAAAAGGCTATTCCTTTTGCCAATCGTCCAGAAAATATTATCCCGGGTGTTGCCCAATATTACGCTACCACTTTCGTGCAGGATGGCGATGTGGTTCCTGTGTTGGCTAAAGTTCGAGACGGACGTCCTATCAAGATTGAAGGAAACGATCGTTGTGCTTTTACCGGTGGTGGAACTTCAGCACGTGTACAGGCATCTGTTTTGGATCTATATGATACCCACCGTCTTCGTTTTCCTCAGCAAAAAGTGGGTAGTGGTGAAGAGGCGCGTTTTGAAGAGGTGCCTACCTATGAGCAAATGGATAAGCTGGTGGCTGATGCCATCAAAGCAGCGGGTGGTTCAACGGTGTTGTTAACCAGCACGCTTAATTCGCCTTCGACTAAAGCACTTATTGCATCCTATCCTGGCTTACGACACGTACAATATGATGCTGTTTCTTTTAGTGGAATGTTATTAGCCAACGAAGCAACAGGATTTGGACGCCGTTTACCTTCATATGAATTTGGTGCGGCCAAAGTGATTGTTAGTTTGGGTGCCGATTTCTTAGGTTCATGGTTAAGCCCTGTTGAGTTTGCAAAAGGCTATGCAGCCGGACGCAAAATCGATGAGAAGAATCCTTCCATGAGCAAGCATTATCAAATTGAAGGATACTTGAGTTTGACAGGTGCGAGCGCTGATGAAAGATTTGTTTGTCGTCCTTCTGAAACTGGATTAGTTGCACTTGCTTTGTTGAGTGCTGTAAGTGGAAAAGGTGCTGAAGGAATTAAGGATGCTAAATTAAAAGCAGGTATTGAAAAAGCGGCTGCTGACCTTCGTAAAAATGCAGGCGCTTCTTTAGTAATCTGCGGAAGCAACGATACTAGTACACAGGTTGTAGTTAATGCAATCAACCAGGCCATCGGTGCTTATGGAAAAACAATCGATTGGGGTAAGTCTGTTAATTATCGTGCAGGTGTAGATGCTGAGTTTGAGCAACTGGTAAAAGATATGGAAGCGGGAACGGTTGGTACACTTCTTGTGTACGGAGCAAATCCTGTATACACTTACCACAAAGCAGATGCATTGAAGGCTGCGTTGAAAAAAGTAAAAGCAACTGTTTCCTTTAGCGAGCGAATGGATGAGACTACAGAACTGTGTCAGTTCATCCTTCCTTCTAATCATTATCTGGAAAGTTGGGGAGACGCTTCACCAAAAGCTGGAGTAACCAGTTTTATCCAGCCAACTATTTATCCGCTGTTTAAAACCAGAGCTTTCCAAACTTCATTATTAAAGTGGAGTGGAAATGATACTAGCTATGAAGAATATTTCAAACAGTATTGGATTGGTCAATTAGGTTCTGAAGTTTCTTTCAATACAGTTTTACAAGAAGGAATACAAGATAATACGCTTCCTATTGCTGCCGGTTCTTACAGCAGTGCAGCCTTGGCTGCTGCAGCGCAGGCTATTACTACTGCACCTGCAGTTACAGGCACTGAAATTGTGTTGTATCAAAAAGCATCTATTGGAACTGGAACGGGTGCTACCAATCCTTGGTTGCAGGAATTGCCTGATGGTGTTTCCAAAGCCAGCTGGGGTAACTATGCCTTGGTAAGTATGACCATGGCTAAAGAGTTACTTGGAGTAAACTTGATTGATGGAACAGAGAAAGAAATAAATAATTACGAATTCTATCCGCTTAAACCCGTTATCAAAATAACAATGGGTGGAAAAGAAATGGAATTACCGATTCTGGCAGTTCCTGGTATGCAATCCAATACTATTGCTGTTGCACTGGGATATGGCAGAAGCGAAAAGCTAGGTCGTACTTGTGCGGGCGTTGGTAAGAATGCGTACATCTTTACTTCACAAACCGGTAATGGCGTTTCTTATCAAGGAACAGTAACGGTAGCTGATGCAGGTCGTAAAGAAAAAGTTGCACAGTCTCAGATTCATAATACCTATGATGATCGTGTGGAAGTAGTGCGTGAAACTACACTAGCTACTTTGGTCAAGCATCCGAATGTTATTCCTGATTATCGTAATCATCTTGAAGAAACCTACGGTAAAAGCCAGGATGGTAAAATAACGGACTATCGCACAGAAGGAACCCTTTATCCTACGCATAGCCAACCCGGTATTAAATGGGGCATGAACATTGACATGAACGCATGTTATGGTTGTGGTGCTTGCGTAGTAGCCTGCCATGCAGAGAACAACGTTCCTGTGGTAGGAAAGAGCGAAGTGCTGCGTTATCATGATATGCACTGGTTGCGCATCGATCGCTATTTTGTTAGTGATGCTACTAATCCTGACGAATTAAAAGGAGTGGTTTTCCAACCCATGATGTGTCAGCATTGCGATAATGCTCCTTGTGAAAACGTTTGTCCGGTTGCAGCAACTAACCATAGTTCCGAGGGAATTAACCAGATGACCTATAACCGTTGTATCGGTACTCGTTATTGCGCCAATAACTGTCCTTATAAAGTTCGTCGTTTCAACTGGGCGGATTATACCGGAGCGGATAGCTTCCCGAACAACCGCGATCAGCAGTTGGTGGGTAAGCTCGATCCAGTAGTGGAGCAAATGAACGATGAATTAACACGCATGGTATTGAATCCGGATGTTACGGTTCGTTCTCGTGGTGTAATTGAAAAATGTTCTTTCTGTTTCCAACGCTTGCAAGCAGCTAAGCTGGAAGCGAAAAAAGCAAATCGTCCTTTGCAGGATGGCGAAGCAAAAACAGCTTGTCAAACAGCTTGTGCCGCTAACGCAATTGTGTTTGGTAATGTAAATGATCCGAATAGTGCCATCACTGCTGTTCGTGCTAGCAATACCAATCGCAGTTACTATGTACTTGAGCAGTTACACGTGTTGCCGAATGTTAGCTACTTGGCCAAAGTCCGTAATACGGACGAGGTGCTGGAAGTAGAGGAACACCATGCTGCTCCTGCCGCACACGGAACAGAAACCAAACATGAAACTGCTAAACCCGAAGCCGCACATCATTAATTCCTGAACCAACTCTATCAACCATTTCTATGTCATTACTTAGATACGAATCACAGGTCAGAGCTCCGTTGGTCGATGGTACCAAGGACTATCATCAGGTAACAGAGGATATCTGTCGTCCTGTGGAAAACAAACCATCTCGTCTATGGTGGATTGGATTTTCCATTTCTGTAGCCCTGTTACTATTTGGTATTTTATCCGTAGCTATGGAAGTTACTTACGGAACGGGTCAATGGAACCTGAACCGCACCATTGGTTGGGGTTGGGATATTACCAACTTCGTATGGTGGGTAGGTATCGGTCACGCCGGAACCTTAATCTCTGCGATCTTATTGTTGTTCCGTCAGGGATGGAGAACAGGGGTGAACAGAGCTGCGGAAGCGATGACCATTTTTGCGGTAATGTGTGCGGGCCAGTTCCCAATCTGGCACATGGGTCGTGTTTGGAATGCGTTCTTTGTTCTTCCTTATCCTAATACACGTGGACCACTTTGGGTGAACTTCAATTCACCGCTCTTATGGGACGTGTTTGCGATCTCAACTTATTTTACCGTTTCCTTATTGTTCTGGTACTCTGGTTTGATTCCTGATATGGCTACCTTACGTGATCGTGCTAAATTAAAATGGCGTAAAGCATTTTATGGTGTAGCTGCATTTGGATGGACGGGTTCTACCAAGCACTGGCAGCGTCATGAATCACTTTCTCTTGTGTTGGCTGGTTTAAGTACACCGCTGGTACTTTCTGTACACACAATCGTATCCTTTGACTTTGCTACCTCTGTGGTACCCGGTTGGCACACGACCATTTTCCCTCCTTATTTCGTAGCAGGGGCTATCTTCTCTGGATTTGCGATGGTACAAACGCTACTGGTAGTTACACGTAAAGTGTTATCACTGGAGGATTATATTACCATTGAGCACGTTGAGGTGATGAACAAAGTAATTGTGTTAACGGGTTCTATTGTGGGCATCGCTTACTTGACTGAGTTATTTATGGCTTGGTATAGTGCGGTGGATTATGAGTGGTTTGCCTTTAAAGAAAATCGTTTGAATCTTAGCAGCCCCTACGGTTGGAGTTATTGGATCATGATGGGCTGTAACGTACTCTCTCCTCAAATTTTCTGGTTCCGTAAGATGCGTCGTAATCTTTTTGTGACCTTCTTTATGTCTATTCTGGTAAATATCGGTATGTGGTTTGAGCGATTTGTGATTATCGTTACTTCCATTTATCGCGACTATCTTCCTTCTTCTTGGAGTACGTATTATACACCTACTATCTGGGAGGTTGGATTTTATTTGGGAACCTTCGGTCTCTTCTTTACTTGTTACTTCCTATTCTCTAAATATTTCCCTGTTATTGCCATTGCGGAAATCAAACATATCCTCAAGCGTAGCGGAGAAAATTATAAGGGTACTATGAAAAAAGAGGAAGAAGATACGGTATCACAATTTGGTGAACATCATTTGCACGATCATCATTAATTAATCGCGCAACTTAAAGCATATGGCAAAAAAGAAATTTATTGTTGGAAATTTTACGGATGAAGCAGTTTTGTTTCCTGCCGTAAAGAAAGTGCGTCGTGCAGGGTACAAGCTGCATGATGTGTTTACTCCATTCCCTATTCATGGTTTAGATAAGGAGATGGGGTTACGTGATACCAGTTTGCATACGGCTGGTTTTATCTACGGTATCACCGGAACATCCACTGCTGTTGGATTTATTACCTGGGCATTGACTATTGACTGGGCCATCAATTTTGGTGGTAAACCCTACTTTGCACTGCCCGCCTGGATTCCTGTAACCTTTGAGCTAACGGTCCTATTTGCCGCCGTCGGAATGGTACTTACTTTCTGTTGGTTATGCCAACTGGCTCCATTTGTAAAGAAAGATCATTTTAATCCTCGTTCTACGGACGACACCTTTGTGATGGCTATCGAGTGTACAAATTCTACTAATGAGGAAGAGGCTGTTACATTTTTGCAGGCTGCCGGTGCTACAGATGTGAAAGTGGAGACAAAAGAAACAGGTTGGTGGCTGGGTAGTTACGCGAATGACAAAATGCGTTTTGAGCAATAAAAAGATTCAATCATTCAAATCGAATCGATGATGAAAAAAGCTGTTATACTTACTTCCTTGATTGGCCTGATGGTAGCAACTATCGGGTGTAACGAAGTAAGAAGAGATACCGGGAAAGTGTATATGCCAGATATGTCTTACAGCCGCGCGCTGGAAACATATTCTTCCACAGAAGCATTAACGCAGGCCGGCATAAACTATAATGCACGTCCTGTCGAAGGAACGGTTGCCCGTGGTGCATTAGGTGCGTACCCATTCAAAAACGATTCTGTAGGCTATGCTCGTTCTGGCGAAGTTAAAAATCCGTTGGATGTTTCTGCTGTCGATATGAAAGAAGCGGAGCGTATTTACTTAATTAATTGTGGTATCTGTCATGGTGCAAAATTGGATGGCAATGGTCCTCTTTGGAAAGGGGGCGATGGACCTTATCCTGCTGCACCGCGTAATCTGATCACTGATCCGATTGCAACGAATATGGCAGAGGGTACCATGTTTCATTCTATTACGTATGGTAAGAATCTGATGGGAGGTTATGGTTCTCAGCTTAGCTCTAAGCAGCGCTGGGAAATTGTTGCCTATATCAAAGCAAAACAGGCCGAAGCAGCTGCTCCTGCAACAGCCGCAGTTAACTAAACGAAATTCCTGCCTTTAAAAATAGCAAGATGTCAATCCGTTCAACTTTCACCGCCCCCAAAAATTACAACACAGTCGCTTTATCGCTGATTGCGATTGGCGTGCTTTCCATTATTGGTCTTTGGGTGACCAGTGGTTCCAGTGCTGATCCTCGTGAACAAGCGCGCTTCTGGGCTTCTTTATTACAAAACAGTGTTTTCTTTTTGTTAGTGGTGAATGCTTCCATGTTTTTTATTTGCATTACCACACTAGCCTGGGGTGGCTGGCAAATGTCTTTCCGTCGTGTTCCTGAAGCTATCTCTGCTGTTATTCCTGTGGTGGGTGTGATTTGTGCTGCTATTTTACTGGCTATTGTATTTGGTGACAATCATACAATTTACCATTGGACTGATGCAGAACACGTAAAGCACGATGAAATCCTAAGCCACAAAAAAGGGTTTCTTAATAAAACCTTCTTTACAGTAGTAACGGTATTGACCGTTTTACTTTGGTCTGTACTTGGATGGAAAATGCGTCAACTCTCTCGCAGCCTTGATAACGAACCTTTGGCAACGTTGGACGAGCGCAAAAAATATATTTTCAAGAACACGGTGTGGGCTGCACTTTATATTGTTGTTTTCTCTCTAACTGTGATGTCTTCTTTGCCTTGGCTTTGGCTGATGAGTATTGATGCACACTGGTACAGTACTATGTATAGCTGGTATACGTTTGCCAGCACGTTTGTATCGGGTGTTGCGCTGATCGCTTTATTTGTTGTATTCCTCAAGAACAATGGTTATCTAGAATATACCAATGACGAACACTTGCATGATTTGGGTAAGTTCATGTTTGCCTTCTCTGTATTCTGGACTTATCTCTGGTTTTCTCAGTTCATGTTGATATGGTATGCTAACATTCCTGAAGAAACTATTTACTTCCAGCCACGTGCCCATGGCATTTACAAAGGAATTTTCTGGATGATGTTCATCATCAACTTTATTGCACCGCTTTTGATCTTGATGCGTCGGAGTGCAAAGCGTAATTATGGTACCATAACTTTCATGGCCCTTGTAATTATTTTCGGACACTGGTTAGATTTTTATCAAATGGTATTCCCGGCTGTGTCTCCTGATAAGGTTCCTAATATTATTTATGATTTAGGCGTAGCCTTGGGATTTGTTGGATTGATCATGTACAGCACTGGTCGTGCGTTGACAAAGGCTCCTTTGTTAGCCCGTAATCACCCCTTTGTGAAAGAAAGTTTGATCCACCATACCTGATTTTTTGACAATTGATTGTGAATTCGATTTGAAAACTGAACTTAAAAGCTGATAGTTAAATTATGCAGACAGTACTTATCTCCGCCATTCTGATTCTCTTTCTGGTGGTTGTCTTCCAGATCGCGAAGGCCAGTGAGTATGTGGCCATGATTCGTGGTTATGAGAACGCACGTAAGCAAAGCAATAAGATCAATGCCTTTTTGTTGCTGGCATTTTTGGTATTGGGGTTGATTGGCGTTTACTATTGCAATGAAATGTTTAAGGGTAGAATTTTAGGTGAGCCCGCTTCTGATCATGGTGTGTTGGTCGATCAAATGCTGTATGTAACCCTCGCTGTTACTTTTGTTGTATTTGTAATTACGCAAATTGCTTTATTCTGGTTTGCTTACAAATATCAGGAGTCTGACAATCGCAAAGCTTTTTACTATCCCCACAATAATACGCTTGAGTTAATCTGGACGGTTATTCCTGCTATTGTACTTTCTGTCTTAGTTGGTTTTGGAATTTTTTACTGGTTTAAGATCACCGGTCCCGCTCCCAAAGATGCGATGGTAGTTGAAGTCGTGGGTAAGCAATATGGTTGGGAATTCCGCTACCCAGGTGCAGATGGTATTTTGGGAAAGAAGTATTTCAAAAAAGTTGACGCGGCCAATAATAATCCGGTTGGACAATTATGGGAAGATCCTGCTAACCACGATGATGTTTATGTTGAACAGGAAATGCATTTGGTAGTTGGTAAGCCAGTGCAACTGGTGATTGGCGCAAAAGATGTTATCCACGATGTGGGCTTAGTTCATTTTCGTTTGAAGATGGATGCAGTGCCGGGTACACCTACTACAATGTGGTTTACTCCTAAATTCACTACAAAAGAAATGAAGCAAAAAACAGGTAATCCTGATTTTGTATATGAGATTTCTTGTGATCAATTATGTGGGAAAGGGCATTGGAGTATGCGCGGTACTATTGTGGTTGAAACCCAAGAAGAATTCGATGCCTGGGTATCATCAAAAAAGCCACAATATCTGGTAGCAAATCCTGATAAGGATCCTGCCCAACAAAAAGAGAACACAAATGCGGCGCCATTAACCGGTGCAATCATTAGATAATTATTATTTGTATTCGAAAAACCGAAGAGCCATGAGTGAAACAACAACAGTACACGTAGCGGAGGTGAAACATGCATCAACTCATCATGAAGAGCATGGGCATCATGAACAATCATTTATTTCGAAGTACATCTTCAGTATGGACCACAAAACAATTGGGAAGCAGTTCCTGATTACCGGAATGATATGGGCCATCATTGGAGGATTTTTCTCTGTCCTATTCCGTCTTCAACTCGGGTATCCTGAGTCAACCTTTCCAATTTTAGAAACCTTGTTTGGTAAGTGGGCAAAGGGTGGGCAGATTCAACCTGAATTCTATTACAGCCTAGTTACTATGCATGGTACCATCCTGGTATTCTTTGTATTGACGGCTGGTTTGAGTGGAACGTTTGCCAATCTTCTTATTCCTCTTCAAATTGGTGCACGCGATATGGCGTCTCCATTTTTGAATATGCTTTCTTACTGGTTTTTCTTCTTAGCAGGCATTGTAATGGCCGCTTCTGTTTTTGTTCAGACAGGACCTGCTTCGGGTGGATGGACTATGTATCCACCACTGAGTGCACTTCGTCAAGCTGGGGACGGTCAAAAAATTGGTACAGATTTATGGCTTGTCAGTATGGCTCTTTTTGTGGTCTCGTCATTATTAGGTGGCTTGAACTATATTTCAACTATCCTAAACATGCGTACCAAGGGGATGAGCATGACGCGACTCCCATTACCAATTTGGGCGATGTTCTTCACAGCGGTTTTAGGCGTATTATCTTTCCCCGTATTACTTTCTGGCGCTATTCTGCTTTTGTTCGATCGTAATTTAGGCACCAGCTTCTTCTTAAGCGATATTGTAATCAATGGTGAAGTACTTCCTAACGAAGGGGGTAGTGCTATTTTGTATCAGCACTTGTTCTGGTTCCTCGGACACCCTGAGGTATATATTATCTTATTGCCTGCCATGGGTATGGTTTCTGAAATTCTTTCTGTCAGTAGCCGTAAACCCATCTTTGGTTATATGGCAATGCTAGGCTCATTATTTGCCATTGCAATACTTGCCTTCCTGGTTTGGGCGCACCACATGTTTGTAACAGGATTGAATCCATTCCTTGGATCTGTATTTGTGTTACTGACACTGTTGATTGCGGTTCCTTCTGCTATTAAGGTGTTCAACTGGTTAACTACTATTTGGAGAGGAAATATTCGCTTTACTCCGGCTGCATTATTTGCAATTGGATTTGTTAGCTTATTTATCTCTGGAGGTTTAACTGGAATTTTCTTGGGGAACTCCACGATTGATATTCATCTCCACGACACCATGTTTGTGGTTGCTCACTTCCACATTGTAATGGGTGTCGCATCCATGTTTGGTATGTTTGCTGGTGTTTATCATTGGTTCCCTAAAATGTTTGGTCGTTACCTAAACAACACGCTGGGATATATCCACTTCTGGGTAACAATGGTGGGCTCTTATCTCATCTTCTGGCCAATGCACTACCAGGGTCTTGCCGGGGTGCCTCGTCGTTATTTGGATAAGCGCGGTTGGGTAAACTTCAATCAGTTTGGTGAATTAGATAAGTTTATTACGATTGTTTCTATAGTTGTCTTTATAGTACAACTTGTATTTGTAGTTAATTTCTTTTACTCGATCTATAAGGGAAGAAAGGTTCGCTCACAAAATCCATGGGGTGCTAACACACTCGAGTGGACTACTCCGATTAATCCGGGTCACGGTAACTGGGAAGGTGATATTCCTGAAGTACATCGTTGGCCTTATGATTACGGAAAGGATGGACGTGAGTTTGTTCCTCAAACCGAACCAGTAGGTTCGAGTGAAAGCAAGCATTGATACAAGCCTATTGGCTTGGGATGCTTGATGTATTGTTAAAGCGAAGGCACTGATGAAAGTGAAAGACTATTTGATGTTGATGAAGCCTTCGCTGAGTATCATGGTGGTGTTCAGCAGTGTTATTGCATACTTGCTTGCACCCAAAGTGGTCGAATACCACTGGTTAATGATACTCTTGCTCTTTGTAAGTGGGATGCTGATAACCGGCAGTGCCAATGCAATTAATCAGGTAGTGGAGCGCGATACGGATTCGCAAATGAAACGAACCGCTAACCGCCCTATTGCTGCAGGCCGTATGACTCCTCGGGAAGGTTGGCTCTTTGCTATCCTTACTGGAATAATTGGAGTTGTAATGCTAGGTTATTGGTTCAACTGGATGGCTGCTTCACTGTCGGCTTTCAGTCTGTTCCTCTATGCGTTTATTTATACACCGCTGAAGAAAATCAATTCTATTGCGGTGTTGATGGGCGCTGTTCCCGGGGCATTGCCTTGCTTAATAGGTTGGGTAGCCGGGGATGATCAGTTTTCATTGGGGGGATGGATTTTGTTTGCCTTTCAGTTTTTTTGGCAATTCCCTCATTTTTGGGCCATTGCCTGGGTGGCGCATAAGGACTATAGCGCAGTGGGATTTAAACTACTTCCTTCTGAGCAAGGTCCTACGCGGTTTACCGCCCTGCAGACAGTTCTTTATTCGTTGTTATTGGTACCAGTGACGCTGTTGCCTTTTTTTACCGGGATGTCTACCTATCAGGATACGCCCGGAAGAATTAGTATAGCAGTGGTCATTTTTGCCAACCTGTTTATGATTGCACGCTCCTTGCGACTCTATCAAACCATGGAGGTAAAAGCAGCGCGTGCCGTCATGTTTGGAAGCTATTTGTATCTGCCATTGATTTTGTTCGCACTATTGCTGAGCAAAACAGTGCAGGCTTGATGAAGAAAATTGAAATGGTGAGTAACGCTACTACAAAAAAAATGCATCCCCACAAGTTTACACTGTGGGTGGCCATGGGCAGCTTGATCATGATGTTTGCCGGATTGACCAGTGCATTTATTGTAAAAAGTAATCAAGCAGGTTGGAAATCTGTCACCTTGCCTTCGGTATTTTGGGCCTCTACCATCGCCATATTGATGAGTAGTGGTACCGTAATCCTGGCCTTGCGTTCTTTCAAAGAAAGAAACATGGCTCGCTACCGAATGCTGATGATTGTAACCCTTTTATTGGGTGTTGCATTTATTGGTTTGCAGTGGATGGGTTTTGAAAAACTTTGGGAACAACAAATTACGTTCAAGGGTTCTGGCGCAGGTCAGTTCTTGTATGTGATTTTTGGACTGCATGCCCTGCACGTTGCAGGAGGTGTGGTGGCCTTGTTGGTACTAGTAACAAAAGCTTTTGTAGGAAGAGTAAAACTATATAGTTCAGTTCCGGTTGAGATTGCAGCAACATACTGGCATTTTGTAGATTTATTATGGATCTATTTGCTGGTTTTCTTTTTGGTGTTAGGTCAACCTTAGGTGAACTATTAAAAACATAACGTATAATTTCGAGATATGGCAACAACTGCAGCTGTACAACAAACTAAATGGTGGACGGGGGGTAAAAGTCCCTTTAACCTGGAGTATGGAAAACTCATGATGTGGTATTTTCTCATGAGCGATGCGTTTACATTCGGCGCATTTTTGATTTCCTATGGCTCCATTCGTTTTAGTCAAAACTTCTGGCCTGATCCGAACGTTGTGTTCAACGCTTTCCCTGGGGCTGGTCATGCCAATTTACCGCTGGCCTTCGTGAGCGTTATGACGTTCATCCTCATCATCTCCTCTGTTACGATGGTATTAGCGGTGCATGCTGGTCACAATAACGACAAACAAGGAGTTATTAAGTGGTTGTTCTGGACAATTATTGGTGGTGCGGCATTCCTTGGTTGTCAGGCATGGGAGTGGCATCACTTGATTACAGGAGAGCATGCTGTTTTGGTTGATGGTCAACTCGATATCGTTGGACAGACTACACGTATTAATCCTTGGGGCGACTTGGCATCACAGACAGATGTTGCTGCTGCTATACAAAACACACCCCGTGAAACTTTGGTCCGCTTAGCTGAGATGGGGGGGCATGGTCATGAGGGCGCGGCGCATACCAATTTTGCTTCACTTTCTAATGCTGAGTTAATTAAGGCAATTGATCTTGAAGGACTACATATTCGTGAAAATGGTCCGGTTGCATTCGGCGGATATTTTTATGGTATTACCGGATTTCACGGATTTCACGTTTTTTCTGGTGTCATTATTAATATCATCATGTTGATCATGACGCAAAAAGATGTGTTTGCTCGTCGTGGTCACTACCTCATGATTGAAAAAACAGGACTATACTGGCACTTTGTGGATCTGGTATGGGTATTTGTGTTCTTATGTTTTTATTTGATCTAAACGAATTTTAGTAACCGAAATCGAATTGATATGCAACATCCCGCTTTTGAAGAAGTAACTTTTCATCATCATACAGATGATGCTACATTTAAAAAGAAAGTAAAGAATACAACTATTCTGCTTTCTATATTAACCATAGTCGAGTTGGCTATCGGGTTGATAATTTATAACATGCATAAAGGGGATGCTCCCAATGAGTTGCTGGTGCTGATGTTCAAAGGAATGGTTTGTATCCTGACCCTGGCAAAGGCTTACTACATAGTTTCTGTTTTCATGCACTTGGGTGATGAGATCCGTAATATGATTATGACCATTGTGGTGCCTTTACTGTTGTTTGTTTGGTTTATTGCCGCTTTTATCTGGGATGGTAACTCTTACAAGAACCTGCGCAATAAATATGATGCGCATTACAAGGAGTCTACTATGCCTACTAAACACTAGGCCTGAATAAAACTGCTTTATACGGAATTCTGATCGCGCTGATTGTTCCACTCCTTTCCTACTGGATTGTAGAGGTGAATAGTCGTGATGCAATTATGCTTCCCCGTCACTATTTCCCTGATTCCGTTTATCAGACTACCAAGCGGGGGAAAAAGGTGACGGATACATCCTGGCACCGGTTGGCTGATTTCACGCTTCAAAATCAATTGGGAGATACAGTGGGTTGGGAGGATTTGCAGGATAAAATTATTGTTGCTGATTTCTTTTTCACCCGTTGCCCTACCATTTGTCCTGGCATGACGCAAAATATGAAGCGGTTAGCAGAGACAATACATAATGGAAAAAGAGTAGGCGATCGAACTAACCGTGCTGTTCATTTTCTTTCTTTTAGTATTGATTCGGAGCGGGATAGCCTTCCTCGTTTACAATATTGGGCAAATCGTTTTCAGATTAATCCTGAAACCTGGTGGTTGTTAACGGGAGAAAAAAAGCAGATCTACTCGCTAGCTATCGATGAAATGAAACTAGGTTTGGTAGACGGGGAGAATGTTGACTCTAATTTTGTTCACAGCAGCAAGTTTGTATTGATCGATGTAAATCGGCAGGTTCGGGGTTACTATAACGGGTTAGACCCTGAAGAGCTTTCCCAGTTGCAACGAGATATTATTTTGCTGACCATGGAAAAGAATCCCAACCGAAGAAGTTTTTTTGAAGGTAAGCTAGTGGTCATGGCGGTTTCTTTTTTACTGGCTATTCTCGGAGTCTTTTTATTACTGACTTTATTAAAGAAAAATAAATCCTAGTATATGCTACAGCCCTGCTTGAAAAAGAATGATAAACTGGCTAGTCGACTGATTATTATTTTCTCGTTGATTGTATTTGCGGCCGTGGTGGTGTTAGGGCGAATTAAATTAGACCTAGATCTTGAGTTTAATGTGCATGTTTTTGCTACTATTAATGCCTATATCAATGGATCTGTAGCGTTTTTATTAGTTGGAGCACTTTGGGCTGTTAAATCGAAGCGTTTTGCACTGCATCGGAATTTGATGATGGCAGCTTTATTGTTGTCGGTTGTTTTTCTGCTCAGTTATATTGCGCATCATTTATTGGCAGGTGAAACCAGTTTTGGTGGAACGGGAACTATCAAAACGATTTACTATTTTATTCTTTTTACACATATTCCGCTAGCAGGATTAATTCTCCCTTTTATTTTATTTACAGCCTATCGTGCGTTGATTAGCGAATGGGCGGCTCACAAGAAGCTCGCCAAATTAACCTGGCCTATTTGGTTTTATGTAGCAGTTACAGGAGTGTTGGTGTATTGGCTGATCAGCCCTTACTATCAGTAATCTATAATTCTTTTAGTGGGTCCCAGAAAAGTTTTTCAAAATCGATGATTTCATCATTGATTACTTTGATCTTTTCTTTTTCAAGTAACTCTTGCATTTGGGTAGGGGAAGAAAAGTGATTTTTACCTGATAATTGCCCCATTCTATTTACTACTCTGTGTGCTGGTACGGGTGGGTTTTGCCCATGACTACTGTTCATAGCCCAGCCAACCATTCTGGCTCCGGATTTTGCTCCTAAGGCAGCTGCTATAGCACCATAGGAACTAACACGACCCTTGGGAATTTGACGTACCAGTTCCCACACTTGATTAAAAAAATCATTCTCTGTTTGGCCTGAGGGTAATACCTTTTTCAAGGGAGTATTATTGCGCTTCGATCCCTTCATGACGTGCTACTATTTCTTTAAAGGATTGATCTGTTGCTTCAGTACCAAGTGTAGCGGGTAAGGAAAAGCAGCAATAATAGATTCGATTACTCCCTGCAATATCTAATGATTCATAATGTGTTTTGATAGAAAGACTGGGTTCTACGAACCCTTGCCCATAGACGTCTTCTGATTTTGTATGAATAGTGCACTGATAGTGTTCCGCTACTAAACAGGTAAACGCATAGAGCACAGGACTGTCTGTTTTGAGATGAATACGTCCCCCAGGAATAAGGATTTTTTGATACAGACGAAGAAATCGAGGATGCGTCAATCTCTTTTTTGCTTTAGAAAAACGTAATTGTGGATCAGGAAACGTGATCCATATTTCCGCAACCTCCTGCGGCGCAAAAAAATCAGTAAGCTGCTCAATTTGAGCACGGAGAAATCGCACATTGGATAAAGATTCGTTCAATGCTTTACGAGCGCCTACCCAAATTCTATTTCCCTTGATATCTACTCCAATAAAATTTCTATCCGAAAATAAACGACCTAAGCCCAACGCATATTCACCCTTTCCGCAGGCTAGTTCTAACGTAATGGGATTTTTGTTTTCAAAAATTGTAGACCAATTTCCAGCGGCATCTTTAGGAAACTCCAATACATTCGGGAATGATTTGAGTTCCGCAAATCGAATCAATTTTTTCTGACCCATTTTAAAATTTTACTTGCAACCCAAAGCCAATAATTGATTTTGCCTGTAATCCCGGAGAGGTTTTTTTAGGACCGAACAATCGTACATCGTCGTCGTAAATCAAATCTACGTTCCAGCTGAGGGCAAGATTTTTTCCAATTTTGGTCGTTAATACATTCGTGATGAATAGATCTATGTTCTGTGGTTTGCGTTGATAATTCGAGAATAGATCGATCCTGGCTTTATACAATACCTTTTTATTGAAATTCTTTTCTACAGTAAAGGTTCCAAAGGCACCAAATTGTCCAATACTTTTTGAGCCGGGTTTTACACCATACTCCCCACGATTAGATAGTGTTTTATTGGTTACTATTACCCAACGAGCGGTAATGGGAGAAAAGAAAACTGAAAACTGTTTATTCGGTCTAAAGTCCAATCCCTGACTGAAAATGATATAGCCCGGGGACATAAACGTGGAAGCAAATGTTTTTACATTATTGGGATAAGTATAACCAGGGATAAACTGCGAACGCGCATTGAAGAGTGTGGCTAGGTTTATTTTTTTATTCAGGGAATAACCATATTTGGAGATCAAGTCAAATCGATCATCATTCTTGCGACTACCCAGCGAGGTAGTGTTGATATAGCCAAAGAAAATATCCAATGTATTATCCCAGTTGTTGCGGCCTTTTCGATAATAGGAGTAGAGTTGAAGAATGGTGTTCAGGGTAAAAGAGAATTGATCTCCCCCGGCTGCCCAGTTACTTAAACTACCTTGTCCAACTGTAAGGGTATAGTTTCCGCCAGATTTCCATTTTTTAATCAGAGAATCTGGAACATATTTTTTAACTGGGCGGAGTGATTCTACTTGTAGTTTTCGAATCGTGGCATCCTGTCCATGCGCAACTGACCCCATCAAGAGTAAACTCAATAAAATAATTACGGATGAACGGAGCACGGGCATGTTTGCTGGTTAGTGCTTCAAAACTATAGCATTTGATTTATTTTTTTGCAGAAGATTGATCAACGGGCCTGTCTGCCTTTCCACTCGTAGGATCCTTTTAGTCCCAGCAGCCCTGTAACCGTCATATAAAGAATGTGCAAAGGCTGGAAAAGAAAAAATTCCAAGAATGAAATGCGGTGTCTAAAAAATTTTGCCACGCTTTTTACAAAAGGCCACTCAAAAATGGTTTTGCAACACCAAGCTACAACAACAACACTTCCTATTGTTGGGGTAATAATTGTCAGCAAGACACAGAGCAGTAAAGTGGCGTTGTAAATCCATACACCGCCCAATACTCCTTTTAATACAAGATCCGTATAGTAGGGGGATTTACTAGCCCAACGAATTCGTTGTTGTAAAAATGAATACCAATCAGGCATTGCTGCTGTTTGCATAATGGCACGGGAATCTTTGAGATAATGAATTTGAGAAGGGTGCTGTTCTTTTATTTTGTGTAAAAGAAAAAAATCGTCTCCAGATGCTACTTGTTCATTACCAGAATATCCCTTTACTGCATCAAACACAAAACGAGGATATCCTAGGTTTGCCCCATTGGCCATATAGATCCAGCGTAGTTGAAGGCCAGCTCCGGTAATTCCTTGTAAGACTAGGAAATCCAGGGTTTGAAAACGTCCCAATAAACTGTCATTATTCTGCAAATACACCGGAGCTGCTAAAAAACTGGCCTGCTTGGAAGTCAGGCTATTCACCATCATCAAAACCCAGTCTTTTGATGGAATGCAGTCTGCGTCGGTACATAAAATCCAATCAGCGTTTGTGTTGGCAATTCCCTTTTCCAACGCTTTTTTCTTATAGGCGATGATTCCTTCTTCTTCCTGCAAAATACTTTTTGCAAAAGGAAATTGAGTGACAACGCTAGCCGTTCCATCTGTGGAGTGATCATCAATGACCAACACTTCCATTTTGTGGAGCGGGTATGATTGGTTGGAAAGGGCCTGTAATAGGTTACCAATATTTTTCTCTTCATTACGAGCTGGAATGATAATAGCTACCGTGGGCCAGTCCCCCTGCTGCAAAGTTGGATTGGGTTCTTCCGGAATAGCCTCCCAGCCAATCTTAAGATAATATATCAGCCCGCCATAAAGTAGTGTCAATACAATTAATAGTACGGGAACCAGCATAGTACAAATCTACCGACGACCGAGCCTACTTTAATCTGTTAATTTTATGGAGAGTCATTGGCAAGCGTAATAGAAAAGTGTAAATTTGATAGTTGCTTAAACAACTATATGCCAAACAACCAATTCAAACGCGGAGAACTGTACAGCTTTATCACAGGGGTTGCCTCTACTGCTATCGCACGAAGAGTCCAAAAAAAATTCAATGTGGCCGGGCTGAATCTGACTATTGAGCAATGGAGTGTACTCTATCATCTTTGGAAAAAAGATGGAATCAGTCAGCAAGATCTTTGTACGGCGAGCTTTCGTGATAAACCTAGTATTACACGATTAGTTGATAATATGGAAAAAGCAGGGTTGGTCAGAAGAGTGGCTGCTGTTAATGATCGACGTATCAATTTGATCTATTTAACCAAGGATGGGCAGCAATTACAAGAGCAGACGCTCAAACTGGCGGATCAAACACTGATTGAAGCCTTGCGTGGAGTACCTGCAGATAAAGTAGAAGTATGTAAACAAGTATTGCAAGTTGTTTATGATAACCTGGCTAAACTCACTTAAAATAAATTCTTATGTCAGTAGCTGAACATGTAAAACAAAGTTTAAAGGGTGGCGAATGGTTGATTCATGAATCTCAACCTGCTGAGACGTTTATTCCAGAGGAATTTACAGAGGAGCAACAGATGATTCGATCGATGTGTACGCAGTTTTTAGAAACGGAAGTATTCCCCATCATTGAACGAATTGATTCCTTAGAGCAAGGGTTAATGCCTTCCTTAGTTAAAAAGACTGGAGAATTAGGGTTACTTTCCACCTCTATACCTGAGGAATATGGTGGACTAGGCAAGGATTTTGTGACCTCCACTATTGTCAATGAATACCTGGGTGCCGGACATTCTTATTCTGTGGCTGTTGCGGCTCATACCGGAATAGGGATGCTACCCATTCTTTATTTTGGAACGTCTGAACAAAAGACAAAGTATTTACCAAAGTTGGTTACTGGCGAGTGGGCGGGAGCCTATGGATTAACTGAGCCCAATAGTGGTAGTGATGCCTTAGGTGCAAAAACTACAGCCACCTTAAGTACTGATGGCAAACATTATATTTTGAATGGACAAAAATGCTGGATTACAAACGGAGGCTTTGCGCATGTCTACACTGTTTTTGC